>NZ_JBNPLT010000021.1:0-61886 GCF_050313615.1 Prevotella sp. SGI.167
TCGTAACGATAGGTTTGACGCATCGAGACATCTCTACTTCTATTCATGGACAATACAACTATGGAATCATGGGATTGAGTTTCCGGCCAGGTGACGCCTGTGTGGTTTCAACCTTCCGATTGAAACGAAAGGATGACTTATGGAAAGTAACAATCCATGAATTTCTGCATTCTCGTGGCTTTCCGCATTGCAAGAAGAATGCCCCGAAGTGCCTGATGCAGGATGCCCATAGAAAGAATACCTTCTACATGAAAAACGGACTGTGCCAAGATTGCCAAAAGTCATTAAAAAACATCATTGACAATCAATGAGAGTCCAAACCAACCAAGAGTTTGCTTATAATTTTGTCGCAGGTGTTCCATCATAACCATACAGCCCCTGAATACAAAGTAAACTATCATATCTCTACATCCAACTATCTAAGAACTGACAAGGTCTATTCTTAGGTTATGCCCCATTTACAAATTGATAGCACAAGAAACAACTTATGCATTAAAAGAACTTATTGAGAACGCCTAAGCTTGTTGCTTGCTATATACAAAATGGTCTGACCTAAGGATAAGTCTAAAGTCAGACCATTGGTTTTTATTATTATCATTGCGATAGTTAAATCATTTATGGGTGTTTTAAGTCGTTCTAAGTCGTTTTAAGTCGTTCTTGCGGCTATTTTCGGATATTTTAAGTCGTTATTTGGCTATTTGCAAGTCCCTATGCTGATAAGCAGACATACAAATAGCCTATCAGGCGCACATTAAAAAATGCTAAGTAGTTAATATATAACTATTTAGCATTTTCTTTCAATATAACTACCTGTCTTTTTACACCTTTTTGTCAGATCCTTCTCCTCAAGCAGAGAGATACCTACATCATCCCTTCCAGTTTTTCCTGTGCCTCATGCATGTCTTTTTCGAAATTCACATGGTCTAGAAGGAATTCCGTTCTGCCTTGAGAAAGAAGAAGATAGAGCTGAGGATTCATGCCCTCCACATATTGGGCGATGGCATACTCTATATCATCCCTCTGGGTAGGATTGGTTGAAAACTCAAAGACTCTAAGCTTCTGATGAATAAAGCAATATGCCGACTCTATGCAATCTCTGGTGATGCTCCCCAATAGGAGAGCATCACCATTATAATCTTGATTCTGATTCATTCTGAATATTCTTTTTACTTTACTCCCTTCATGGAAAGGGCGATGCGCTTGCGCTTCAAATCTACTTCTGCCACACGCACCATCACATGCTCATGAAGCTTTACCACCTCACTTGGATCATTGATGTAGCGATTAGACATTTGGGAAACATGAACCAGACCGTCGTTGTGGACACCTATATCAACAAAGGCACCAAACTTGGTGATATTGGTGACGATGCCTGGCACCACCATGCCTACCTGCAAATCTTCAATGGACTTGATACTTGCTTCAAACTCAAACTTCTCCACCTCACCACGAGGATCCAAGCCCGGTTTGTCAAGCTCGGTCATGATATCCATCAAAGTAGGCATACCTACCTCAGCAGTTACATATTTCTTGATATCAATCTTCTTCTGTAGAGATTTATCCTCAACCAATTGCTTCACTGTAACACCTTGATCCTTTGCCATCTGCTCTACCAGCGCATAACGCTCAGGATGCACGGCACTATTATCCAACGGATTCCTGGCACCAGGAATACGGAGGAAACCAGCACACTGCTCGAAGGCAGATGGCCCCAGACGAGGCACCTTCTTCAACTGAGCACGGGAAGCAAAAGCACCATTCTCGCGACGATATTCAACGATATTCTTGGCAAGAGTAGGTCCCAATCCACTCACATAGGTAAGGAGATGCTGGGATGCTGTATTCAGATTTACACCTACCGAATTCACACAACTCATCACCACGGCATCAAGACTCTTCTTAAGCTGTGTCTGATCCACATCATGCTGATACTGACCTACACCGATGCTCTTTGGGTCAATCTTTACCAATTCGGCAAGCGGGTCCATCAGTCGTCGACCGATGCTCACGGCACCACGAACGGTAACATCCTCATCAGGGAACTCATCTCTCG
Organism: Prevotella sp. SGI.167; assembly: GCF_050313615.1. Lineage (NCBI taxonomy): Bacteria > Pseudomonadati > Bacteroidota > Bacteroidia > Bacteroidales > Prevotellaceae > Prevotella > Prevotella sp. SGI.167. The sequence continues at coordinate 2,054 of NZ_JBNPLT010000021.1, forward strand.
CAATCTTCGAAGCCGAATAGATAGAAGCACCATCCTCGCTCACCACATAGATATCCACAGGGTGTGGATAACTTATTTCGTGCAGCCAATCGCTGGTTTCACGACTTGCCGTACCATTACCCACAGCCATTGCCTCAACCTGATACATCTTCACCATGCGCTGGATGGCAGCGGTAGCCTCATTCTTCTTGTTACGTGGAGGATGAGGAAATACTATTTCGTGATGAATCAGATTACCCTGCGCATCGAGACAACAGGTTTTACAGCCATTGGCGAACCCCGGATCCACAGCCATCACACGCTTCTGTCCTAAAGGAGCAGCGAGCAAAAGCTGTCGCAGGTTTTCTGCGAATACTACAATAGCCTCCTCATCAGCCTTCTGCTTGCTGAGAGCAGCAAACTCAGTTTCAATACTAGGCTTCAGCAGACGCCTGAAAGCATCATCCACAGCCTCACCCACCAAAGTCTGGCATTCACCGAAACCATGTACATAATGACGCTTCAGTTTATCCTGACACTGCTCATCATCAGCTGAAATGCTGATACGGAGGAAACCAGCCGCTTCACCACGACGCATCGCCAGCAAGCGATGAGAAGAACATTTCTTTAAAGGTTCAGAGAAATCAAAGTAATCAGAGAAGCGCTGAGCCTCCTCTTCATCCTTTTTCTTAGCCACTACCTTTGAGGTGATGATGGCACCTCGACGGAACTCGCCGCGAATCTGATTGCGGCTCTGCTCATTCTCGCTTACGGTTTCGGCGATGATGTCCTTGGCTCCCTGAAGTGCAGCCTCCACATCCTTCACCTTATCACCCACAAACTTCCTGGCAGCCTGTTCCGGATTGCGCTCACGCTGGAAGAGGAGCAGTTGTGCCAGAGGCTCCAAGCCTGCCTCACGTGCTATCTGTGCACGGGTGCGGCGCTTAGGCTTATAAGGAAGATAGATGTCTTCCAGTTCGGTGGCATCCCAGCAGTTTGCGATACGCTCCTTGAGTGCATCGGTCAGCTTTCCCTGTTCTTCTATCGTCTTGAGAATGGTTTCCTTGCGCTTCGCCATCTCCTTCAACTTTTCATTAGCCTGGGCGATGGCTTCAATGTTTACCTCGTCCATATTACCGGTTTTCTCCTTGCGGTATCGCGAGATAAACGGAATGGTGCAGCCCTCTTCGAGCAGCGCCAGAGTATTTTCTACAGCCTGCTCCTTCAGATTGAGCTGGGCTGCTATCAGCTTTGTAAATTGATTCATTTATGATATTTATACAATAAAATTCAAACTGTTTGTTCATGCAAAGATAGAGAAAAAAGTTGGTTTGCCCAAATATTCCCTCATATTATTTGGCGGTTTCACTAAAAAATCGTAGCTTTGCAGCAGAAATAGCTTTAGATACATCCAGCACGCCCGATTTTCTTGATTTACATCAACAACCACGTAAACTTCATCACAAAGGTAGGTTTCCTCGGTTACAGAGGCTATTCTCCTGACCATGGTGACAACTCATCAACATTCGGACTTAACGTAGATGCGAGTAACATTTCATTTGGTGCTATCTACAAGTTCTAATCTTAGGGTGCTCATTTACTCATAAGCAATAATATCAGGGGGCGCAAGCGATTCCTTTCCTGGAAACAGCTTGCGCCCCATTTTTTATCTGCAAGCGAACACACTTTTACAGGCATTTACGCTGACTGTTGCAGTAGAACAGCCAACTGGCGAGCGTACGGCTAGTCAGCTGTCTATCGTTCACCAGTACACTGTTTCCGATTAACAGATAGCCATATTTCTACTTTTTAAGCGTAAATTCAAACTTCAAGCCGCCTTCCTGCTGATTACTTACACGGATGGTTCCGCCATGCAGGAGAACGGCATTCTTGACGATGGCAAGACCCAAACCGGTGCCACCCATCTTGCGGCTGCGTCCCTTATCTACCCGATAGAAACGCTCGAAAAGACGGGAGAGATGATCGGCAGGAACTCCCTGACCATTATCACAGAAGATGAAATGCCACTTATTGCCCTGCTCCTTGGCACTCAACGTTATCTTACGCCCTTCGCCGGCATAAGCTATGGCATTGTCGGTTAGATTGCGGAACACACTATAGAGCAGACTGCGGTTACCCTTCACGATAATATGCTGGTCGGGAAGAAGATTCTCGAAAGTCATCTGGTGCGATTCTCTTTCCAGCGCCGTCTCACGGGCTATTTCACTCACCATCTGCGTAATGTCTACCGCCTCGAAATCTATCATATCCGAACCGTCATCCAACCGGTTCAGGGTAGAGATGTCGCGAAGCAGAGAGGTGAGACGCTCGCTCTGGGCATAACAGCGCAGCAGAAACTGCGACTTCATCTCTTCGTTGATATGCGGATTGTCGAGTATCGTTTCCAGATAACCCTGGATACTTGCTACAGGAGTCTTCAGCTCGTGGGCGATATTCTGGGTAAGCTGGCGCTTCAGTACATCCTGTTCACGTCGGGTGGTCTGTATGCGCTTATACATCTTGATAATTCGCTCGGCAATCTCACCCAACTCATCATTAGGGAATTTAGCCAGATCTTCCACCTCCAGGCTCTCATTATGATCCGCCTTATAAGCAAAGATACGGAGTTTGGATACATTCTTCGCCAATCTGTTTGTAAAACGGTATAGCACCAGGGTAAGTAGGATGATGGCTGCCAAGGCAAACCAGATATAATGCAGATCAGCCTGAAGCGACTTGGTCAAATCATCATTATATGGCAATGCTGTACGAACGATAAGATGACTCTTCGGGAAATAGGACGCTACATAGAAATAATCCTGCTTCAGCGTTTTCGACTGTCGCTCTACGCTCGTACCCATTCCCTCTTTCAATGCCTGTACTATCTCCGCACGCTGGGCATGATTGGCAAAATGGCGATAATCCTTACTCATATTGTCAAAGATTACGGTTCCATCCTTCTTGACCAAAGTTACACGAAGGTCCTTACTCTCATGCGTCTGCACAAAATCTTCCAACTTTGCCTCTGCCACACGCACGCTATCCACCACTTCCACACTGTCAGAAAGGAGAATGCCACAAGTCTTGGACAATTCCAAATCCTCTGCCAGCAGTTCATTATAGTTGGCAAGTTTCAGAGTCAACGTACTAATCTTATACTGTTTCTCGCGTGTTTGCTGAAATACAATAAAACTGACAGCGAACACAAGGAACACCGCCAGTACGCTAAAATACAACTTCTTACCTACATTATTCAGTTTAAACATGATGATATCTGTTTATGCATCAAAATAATAACCAAATCCCAAACGGGTAACAATACACTTGGAAAATTTACCAATTTTCTTTCGCATACGGGTAATATTCACATCCACAGTACGGTCGAGCACCATCACATCCTTTGGCCATACACGGTCGATGAGTTCCTGACGAGAGAACACCTTACCACGCTCTTCCAGCAGAAGGCGCAAGAGTTCAAACTCTGTCTTGGTAAATGGCACACACTCTCCATCCACAGTCACCGACTTCTTGTCCAGATTGAGCTGCAAACCCTGATAGTTAATCAGAGAAGGCTCGCTGCTGTTACCTCTCTGCTCCATTGTACGGCGCAGCACAGCACGCACTCGCACCATCACCTCCCGGATAGAGAAAGGCTTGGAGATATAATCATCTGCACCCAGATTGAATCCGGTCACAGTATCATTCTCCGTATCACGGGCTGTCAGGAAGATGATAGGCACATGAGCTGTCATCGGATTCTCCTTCAACTGTCTTGCCAGCTGAAATCCGCTCATTCCTCCCATCATCACATCAAGCAATAAAAGATCATAAGAGGCAATATCCATCGATATAGCTTCCTCACCCGAATTGGCAGTATCTGCCTGATACCCCTCTGTCTCTAAATTGAACTTCAAGATTTCACACAAGTCCTGCTCATCATCAACAACCAGGATTTTCTTCTTATTTGCTTCCATATTCCTATCATTTAAATTCTGCCTGCAAAATTACACTTTTTCTTTTGTAATACGCATTACATTCGATTACAATTCAATTACATTCACCAAATCAGCTTAAAAAAGACTAGTTTTATTACAATTTTAAAGAATTTTATGACACACTTTAACGCAATGTAACCAAATCCGCTACAAGTTTGTTCGCTATTTTAATACTATATTGGTAATTTTGCAACCGGATTTAGACAAGAAAATATAAAATCTTTAATAAGCAAAGAATTATGAACGATAAAGTTAATACTGTGGTCATAGGCAAACTCATCAAGGAAGAACTTCAACGGCAGGGTAAAACATCTGTATGGTTGGCAAACGAGCTTGGTTGCCATCGCACCAATATATATAAGGTATACGATCGCACTACCATCGATACGGGCATGCTGTTCCACATCAGTAAAATCTTGAAAGTTGACTTTTTCAAGTACTACTCAGATGCTCTTTCTTCCAAGCGTAAGAAGTAAAAGTTTCCGCTCTTTATATCAAAAAAGCCTTACCCAGTGTCATCTATTGACTCCGGTAAGGCTTTTCCTTTGTTTATCTGATTTTTGGCTTATCCCAATCTCTTCTCCAAACGCTCACGAATAGCAGCGATGAAACCTGCAGAGTTCACGGCCTTAGCCTCAACTCCCTCCATCAGGTTGACGAGGTCTTTGGTAGCGATACCGTCATTCAAGGTATCGAAGCAAGCAGCCTCCAACTGGTCGCCAAAGTCCTGCAACTCCTTGATGCCATCCAGCTCACCACGCTTTCTCAATGCACCGCTCCATGCAAAGATGGTTGCCATTGGGTTGGTAGATGTATCCTCACCTTTCAAGTAGCGATAGTAGTGACGTGTTACTGTACCATGTGCTGCCTCATATTCATATTTTCCATCAGGAGAAACCAAGACAGAAGTCATCATTGCCAGAGAACCGAATGCGGTACTGAGCATATCGCTCATCACATCACCATCATAGTTCTTGCAAGCCCAGATGAAACCACCCTTACTACGAATCACACGAGCCACGGCATCATCAATCAATGTATAGAAGTACTCGATGCCAAGCTCTGCAAACTTCTCCTTGTAGTCGCTCTCGTATACTTCCTCAAAAATCTTACGGAACTGAGCATCGTAAGTCTTGGAGATGGTATCCTTGGTAGCGAACCAGAGGTCCTGCTTGGTATCGATGGCAAACTTGAAGCAGCTGTGAGCAAAGCTGCGGATGCTCTTGTCGGTATTGTGCATACCCTGAATAACGCCAGCGCCATCGAAGTTATGGATTTCAACCTCCTGCTTCTTGCCACTCTTACCCTCGAACACGAGTTTAGCTACTCCCGGTTCATCGGCACGAATCTCCACGCTCTTGTATACATCTCCATAAGCATGACGGGCGATAGTGATAGGCTTCTCCCAGTTCTTCACACATGGGTGAATGCTAGGAATGGTAATAGGAGCACGGAACACGGTACCGTCCATGATGCTACGGATTGTTCCGTTAGGACTTTTCCACATTTTGTGGAGCTTATACTCGTCCATACGCTGGGCATTAGGGGTAATGGTAGCACACTTCACGGCTACACCATATTTCTTGGCAGCCTCAGCAGAGTCAATGGTTACCTGGTCATTGGTCTGATCGCGATAAGGCAAACCCAAGTCATAATACTCAGACTTCAAGTCAACGAAAGGAAGAATCAGTTCGTCCTTGATCATCTTCCAAAGGATTCTTGTCATCTCATCACCGTCCATCTCTACCAATGGAGTCGTCATCTTAATCTTTTCCATAACAATTCATGTCTAATTAATAATTTGCCTGCAAAATTACGAAAAAGATTTGATAATAGAAAGGGAATTAAGATATTTTCTATCAAAATGACAATAAAACACGCTTTTTCTAAGCCATCTTCTATAATTCATGCATATTTATACAAAAAAGGCACCAATGAGCATAAACCCATTGGTGCCTTCTATCATATACATCAGGACGCAATGATGTGCAAGCCCTGATTATTCATTCTTCATAATCTACCAAGATTACTTCTGAGAATCCTCTGGAGCCTTGTCGATCAAGTCCATGAACTGGTCGAGCTTAGGAGTGATGATAATCTGGGTACGACGGTTACGCTGCTTGCCAACCTCTGTATTGTTGGTTGTAACAGGGTTGTACTCACCACGACCACCAGCAGTCATACGCTTAGGATTAACACCGAAGTTGTCCTGGAGATATTGAACAACAGAAGCTGCACGGAGAGCAGAGAGGTCCCAGTTGTTACGGATGTTCTTCATCTTGGCACTTGTTGTGCTTACAGGCACGTTATCAGTGTTACCCTCAATGAGTACATCGTAATCCTTGTAGTCCTGGATAATCTTGGCAATCTTGCTCAAAGTCTCCTTAGCACGGCTGTTCACCTCATAGCTACCGCTCTGATAGAGCATGTTGTCAGCCAAAGAGATGTAAACCACACCCTTCAATACCTGAACGTCAACTTCCTTCATCTCCTCACGGCTGAGTGAGCGGGTCAGGTTATTGGTCAATACCATGTTCAGAGAATCGCTCTTGCTCTTCACCTCAACCAAATGACGGATGTACTGGTTGCTCTCATTGATCTGGTCAACGAGCTTCTCGATGCTAATGTTGTTCTGATTAGCATTTGTCAAACTCTTGTCAAGAGCACTCTGCAACTTAGCGTAGTCGCTCTTTGCAGTAGCAAGCTGCTGCTGAGCTGCAGCGAGACTAGCCTCTGTAGCAGCCAACTTCTCCTTTGTATCTTGGTAATTGGCAGTCAACTCTCTGTTTTCTGTCTGGCAATTCTGAAGATCCTTCTTACTAGCGCAACTTGTTGTCAACAAAGCTGCTGCCATCAAAACCATTGCAAAAATCTTAGTCTGTTTCATATTCCTTTATTTTTATTTTCAGTTATTAAAAACACATTTAAATGTTACACACGCTTTCACGGTGCAAAGTTACTTATTAGACCCGAATAACCATCATTTGTCAAAGCGTTTTAGACATTTTTAACCACAAAATCAATATTTTGTAGTTTTTTACAAGGGGAAAGCATTAACTAACTATAAAAATACGAGCAAAGGCTTTGTATTTCCAAAATTTAGCGCTATCTTTGCAACCGAAAGAAAAATAAATACATTAACATAATAAAAAGAGAAATAGTATGATTCTTTTTTTCAGAACTCCATCTAAGAGTGTGATTGCGACCGAGATTGATCACAAACCATCTCAGGACGAAATCAATGAACTTTGTTGGCTTTATGGTGACGCGACTTTAGAGGACGCCCAGCAGTTGCAGGGCTTCTATGTCGGTCCACGCCGTGAAATGATTACTCCTTGGAGTACGAATGCCGTTGAGATTACTCAGAACATGAGTCTTAACGGCATTTCGCGTATCGAGGAGTACTTCCCTGTGGATAGCGAAGACGCTGAGCACGACCCTATGCTCCAGCGTATGTACAACGGTATCGGTCAGGATGTGTTCACCGTGAACCACCAGCCAGAACCTATCAAGTACGTCGATGACCTCGAGAAGTATAACGAGGAAGAGGGTCTTGCCCTCAGCGAGGACGAAATGGCTTATCTCCACAAGCTGGAGAAAGAGAACGGACGCCCTCTCACCGACAGCGAAATCTTCGGTTTCGCACAGATCAACTCAGAGCACTGCCGCCACAAGATCTTCGGCGGCCAGTTTATCATCGACGGTAAGGAGATGGAGTCTTCTCTCTTCAGCATGATCAAGAAGACCACTCAGGAGAACCCTAACAAGATTCTCTCTGCCTATAAGGATAATGTGGCTTTCTCACAGGGTCCTGTCATCGAGCAGTTTGCTCCAGCCGATCAGACTACCAGCGATTTCTTCCAGGTGAAGGATATCGAGAGTGTTATCTCTCTGAAGGCTGAGACTCACAACTTCCCTACTACTGTAGAGCCTTTCAACGGTGCTGCTACCGGTACGGGTGGTGAAATCCGCGACCGTATGGGTGGTGGTGTAGGTTCATGGCCTATCGCAGGTACTGCCTGCTACATGACTGCTTATCCTCGCTTGAAGGATGACAACGGCAAGAGCGATGCTGAGCGCGACTGGGAAGACATCATGCCTGTTCGTAAGTGGCTCTATCAGACTCCTGAACAGATTCTGATCAAGGCCTCCAACGGTGCATCAGACTTCGGTAACAAGTTCGGTCAGCCTCTCATCACCGGTTCTGTGCTTACATTCGAGCACGAGGAGAATGGTGAGAAGTATGCATACGATAAGGTAATCATGCTTGCTGGTGGTGTAGGCTACGGCAAGAAGCGTGACTACAAGAAGGGTGAGCCACAGAAGGGCAACAAGGTTGTCGTAGTAGGTGGTGACAACTATCGCATCGGTCTTGGTGGTGGTTCTGTTTCTTCTGTAGATACAGGCCGTTACAGCAACGGTATCGAGTTGAACGCTGTTCAGCGTGCCAACCCTGAGATGCAGAAACGTGCCTACAACCTGGTTCGTGCACTCGTTGAGAACGATGAGAACCCAGTAGTCAGCATCCACGACCACGGTTCAGCCGGTCACTTGAACTGTCTCTCTGAGTTGGTAGAAGAGTGCGGTGGCGAAATCGATATGTCTAAGTTGCCTATCGGCGACAAGACTTTGAGCGCTAAGGAAATCATCGCCAACGAGAGCCAGGAGCGCATGGGCTTGCTCATCGACGAGAAGTATATCAGCGAGGTTCAGAAGATTGCCGACCGTGAGCGTGCTCCAATGTACGTGGTTGGTGAGACTACTGGCGATGCTCACTTCAGCTTCAAGCAGGCTGACGGCGTGAAGCCATTCGACCTCGATGTAGCTCAGATGTTCGGTCATACTCCTAAGACAGTGATGGTGGATGAGACCGTAGAGCGTAAATATGAAGATGTAACTTATTCTGCAGATAACCTCGACGAGTACTTGAAGCGTGTTCTCCAGATGGAGGCTGTGGCTTGTAAGGACTGGTTGACCAACAAGGTTGACCGTTCCGTAACAGGTAAGATTGCCCGTCAGCAGGGTCAGGGTCAGATTCAGTTGCCACTCTCAGACTGTGGTGTCGTAGCACTCGACTACCGTGGCGAGAAGGGTATCGTAACTGCAATGGGTCATGCTCCTCAGGCTGGTCTTGCCGATCCTAAGGCAGGTTCAGTACTCTCTGTAGCAGAGTCTTTGACTAATATCGTATGGGCTCCATTGGCAGATGGCATGGACAGCATCAGCCTCTCTGCTAACTGGATGTGGCCTTGCCGTAGCCAGAAGGGTGAGGATGCCCGTCTGTACGAGGGTGTGAAGGCATTGTCAGACTTCTGCTGCGCCATCCACGTGAACGTACCAACAGGTAAGGACTCTCTCTCATTGACCCAGCAGTATCCTAACGGCGAGAAGATTATCGCTCCAGGTACCGTTATCGTAAGTGCTGGTGGTGAGGTTTCAGATGTCAAGAAGGTGGTTAGCCCAGTTCTCGTTAACGACAAGAACTCTAGCCTCTATCATATCGACTTCAGCTTCGACGAGCAGCGCCTCGGTGGTTCAGCCTTCGCACAGAGCCTGGGCAAGGTGGGCAGCGATGTTCCTACCGTCAAGAACCCAGAGTACTTCGTTGACTGTTTCAATGCCGTACAGGAACTCATCAACCGTGGTTGGGTAATGGCTGGTCACGATATCAGTGCCGGTGGTTTGATTACAACTCTCCTCGAAATGACATTCGCCAACGTAGAGGGCGGTATGAAGATCAACCTCCACGACATCGCAGATGCCGACATCATCAAGACTCTCTTCGCAGAGAACCCAGGTGTTGTCATCCAGGTAAGCGATGCTCACAAGGACGAGTTGAAGGCATTCTTCGATGAGAACGGTATCGGTTATGCCAAGATTGGTTATCCTGCTCCTGAGCTCCGCAAGATTATCATCAAGAAGGAAGGCTTCGAGCACGAGTTCGATATCGATGCATTGCGTGATGACTGGTATAAGACATCTTACCTCCTCGACCGCAAGCAGAGCATGAACGGTATGGCTAAGAAGCGTTACACCAATTATAAGAAGCAGCCTATCGAGATGAACTTCGGTTATGGCTTCAAGGGAACTCTCGCTAGCTACAGCCTAGACGCTAACCGTCGCAAGCCATCAGGCATCAAGGCAGCTATCATCCGTGAGAAGGGTACCAATGGTGAGCGTGAGATGGCATACTCTATGTATCTCGCCGGCTTCGATGTAAAGGATGTGATGATGACCGACTTGATTTCCGGTCGTGAGACCTTGGAGGATGTAAACTTCATCGTATTCTGCGGTGGTTTCTCTAACTCCGACGTTCTCGGTTCTGCCAAGGGTTGGGCTGGTGCATTCCTCTACAATCCTAAGGCTAAGGAGGCACTTGATAAGTTCTATGCCCGCGAGGACACCCTTTCACTCGGTATCTGTAACGGTTGTCAGCTGATGGTTGAGTTGAACCTCATCAATCCTGAGCACAAGCATCGTTCACACCTCTGCCACAACACATCCAAGAAGTTCGAGAGTACATTCCTCGGTTTGACTATTCCTCAGAACGACAGTGTGATGTTCGGTAGCTTGAGCGGTGATAAGCTCGGTATCTGGGTAGCTCACGGCGAGGGCCGTTTCTACTTGCCTGAGCCAGAGGATCACTACAACATCATTGCGAAGTACAACTACGCTGAGTATCCAGGTAATCCTAACGGCAGTGACTACAATGTAGCAGGTATCTGCTCTGCAGATGGTCGCCACTTGGCTATGATGCCACACTTGGAGCGTGCCATCTTCCCATGGCAGAACGCCTGGTATCCAGCTGGTCGCCGCAACGACGAGGTAACTCCTTGGATTGAGGCATTTGTCAATGCACGTCAGTGGATTGAAGAAAGAGTAAAGTAAATAAATGAAATATACAGATTTATTTAAGACATTCATGAAGATTGGCATAGTCACCTTTGGTGGTGGCTATGCCATGATTCCTATTATAGAATCCGAAGTCGTCGACAAGCATCATTGGATGACGAAGGAGGAATTTCTGGATGCCATCGCTACTACCCAGGTTTGTCCGGGGGCCTTGGCCATCAACATGAGTTCCCTGCTCGGATATAAGTTGGCAAAGACACCGGGAGCCATCGTCTGCACCCTCGGCGCTTCGTTGCCATCCTTCCTTATTATCCTGGCGATAGCCATGTTTTTCCATCAGTTTGAAGACAACAAGGTGATTGCTGCTATGTTTGCAGGCATCCGTCCTGCCGTCGTAGCATTGATAGCCGTACCTACATTCTCGCTTGCCAAGAGTGCCGGAATTTCGCTTGTCAACTGCTGGATTCCTATCCTGTCAGCCCTCCTGATATGGCTTCTGGGCGTCAACCCAATCTGGATTATTATCGCTGCTGCCGTAGGTGGATACATCTATGGACAGTTTATCCAGCCAACGGAGTAAAGTTTAATGTACAATGTATAATTAATAATGTATAGAAGCCTCCGAGGCAAAGGCGTAAGCCTCATTGTTAATTATCAATTATTAATTATTAATTATTAATTGAAATGATATTTCTTCAGCTTTTCATCGTATTCCTTCAGATAGGCATCTTCGGATTCGGAGGTGGCTATTCCATGATTTCCCTGATCCAGGGACAGGTAGTTACGCAGTATCATTGGATGACGATGCAAGAGTTTACCGATGTGGTTGCCATCTCTCAGATGACACCGGGTCCTATCGGTATCAACGCCGCCACCTATTGTGGCTATACAGCAGTCCATAATGCCGGCATGAGTGGCATGATGGCTGTACTCGGAAGTGCCATGGCAACCTTTGCGTTGGTTCTCCCATCCTTGGTTTTGATGATTCTTATCAGCAAGATGCTGTACAAGTATATGAACACCTCAGCCGTCCAGAGCATCTTCATCGGTCTTCGCCCAGCCATCGTCGGTCTGGTAGGAGCCGCAGCCCTGCTTCTGGTGAATGGCGAGAACTTCTCTACACCAGCCAATCCCTGGCATTTCTACATCTCCATCGCCCTCTTCTTCGCCACCTTTATCGGCGTAAAAGTGATGAAGATCAATCCTATCCGCATGATACTCTACTCGGCTTTTGCCGGACTGGTATTACTATATTAAAACCGATTTTATTGACCAACAATAAACAAAAGGTGGATTTTCATCAGAAAATCCACCTTTTACACTATATTTCGCATTTTGTCCACCTGTTTCTTGTGCATTTTGTGTACTTTTGCAACTGTGTATTAATAGCCGCATGGATTCAGGCTAAGCTTGATTTCACGCCATCAACAAGAAATAAAATAAACAAACCTAAGAATAAAGAATAAACAAATGAATAAGAAAAGACAGATTTTACTTTCGGCTGTGCTCGCCTCAGCTTTGGCTGCCAACGCACAGGTTACCATCAATGTAGATGCCTCAAACCCAGGCATCAAGGTATCTCCTAACCTCTATGGTATCTTCTTCGAGGATATCAACCATGCTGCCGACGGCGGTCTCTATGCCGAACTCATCAGCAATCGCTCCTTCGAGGATGATGACAAGAATATTCCAACCTGGAAGACTGCCGCTCAGGAAGGTGCTAAGATCAATGCACAACTCATCAACAAGGGTTTGCTCAACAATGCACAGGGCAAGGCACTACAGCTTACCATCGCTGCCAAGCCTGCAGCTACAGCCTCTCTCATCAATGAGGGTTTCTGGGGCATCAACGCCGTCCAAGGCAGAACCTACAAACTCTCTTTCTGGGCTAAAGGCAGCTACAAGGGCGGATTGAAGGCTCGCCTCACCAACACCAAGGGCGATAAGGTGTATGCAGAAACATCCCTCAATGCCAAGGTAGGCAAGAAGTGGACCAAATATACAGCTGAACTTACAGCCAATGCCAACGATGCGAAAGCACAGTTTGAACTCGTAGCCGACGGAAAGGGTACCATCGTTCTGGATGTGGTAAGCCTCTTCCCTCCTACTTTCAAGAATCGCGAGAATGGCTTGCGCCCTGACCTGGCTCAGCTTCTTTATAACATCCATCCTAAGTTCGTCCGTTTCCCTGGCGGTTGCTACGTAGAGGGACAGGAATCTCCAGAGAATGCTTTCCACTGGGAGAAGACTATAGGTCCTATTGAGGAACGTCCGGGCCATAAGAACGTAAACTGGCGCTACCGTACCAGCGATGGTATGGGATTCGATGAGTATCTGCAGCTTGCCGAGGATCTGAACGCCAAGCCTCTCTATGTTGTAAACGTAGGTTTGTGGCACGGCGGTATGACTCCTGTAGACAGCATCCAACCTTGGATTGACGAGTGCATGAATGCCCTGGAGTATGCCAATGGTCCTGTGACCTCTAAATATGGTGCGCTGCGTGCCAAGAACGGTCATCCGGAACCATACAACATCGAGTATCTGGAGATTGGTAATGAGAACAACCAGCCGGATCCTGCGGCTCAGAGCGACCATTACTACGAGCGCTTCAAGAAGTTCAAGGATGCCGTATTGGCGAAATATCCTAAGATGCACCTCATCGGTAACGTGGTGGCTTGGGGCGATGACAACCCTAAGTGGGAAAGCAACGAGAGCGTGGAATTACTCGATGAGCACTACTACAGAAACCCTGCCTGGTTTGCTGAGAACTTCAACAAGTATGATAACTACGACCGCAAGGGCAGCGAGATTTATGTAGGTGAATATGCCGTAACCCAGGGCTTCGGCAATATGGGTTCGCTCGATGCAGCACTCGGTGAGGCTGTCTATATGATGGGCATCGAAAACAATTCTGATATTGTGACCATGGCATCCTATGCTCCTATCTTCGCCAACCTCAACAACCGCATGTGGGCACCGGATATGATTCAATATACATCCGATAAGGTATTCGGAACTCCATCCTACTATGTCCAGAACGTGATGGCGAACAACATCGGTACCCGTGTACTGAAGGTGAACCAGGAGAATCCATACAAGTATGAGCAGACTCAGGTGAAGCCAGCCATCTGCCGTGTGGGAATGGGAACTTGGGGCACCCAGGTTTCTTTCGAGGACAAGGGCTACAGCGATGAGAACGGCAAGGCGCTGCCGATGACCTTGCAGGAGTTGCCTACCGACATCCGCGGTCAGTGGAAGACAGAAGGCAGCATCATCAAGCAGACCAGCAACGAAGAGAGCTGCATCCACTTGAACCCAGGTGAGATTACCAGCAACGGCTATATATATAAGGTACGCGCGAAGAAGGATGCCGGAAACGAAGGTTTCCTCATCATCTTCAACTACGTGGATAAGAACAACTACTGCTGGTTGAACCTTGGTGGCTGGAACAACACCCAGCACGGTGTGGAGTCTATCGTGAATGGTGCCAAGAGTCAGATTGCTACCTGCCCAGGCAAGATTGAAACCGGCAAGTGGTACGATATCGAGCTGAAGGTAGTGGGCGACAGCATCTTCGCCAAGTTGGATGGCAAGGAGGTATTCGCTACCAAGTTGAAGGCAAACACCCTTCCTGGCATCTTCTCAACAGCAACGCTTGATGAGCAGACTGGCGAGGTAATCCTGAAGATTGCCAACACCAGCACCGAGCACACCACAGCGAAGATTAATCTTCAGGGCAAGGAGATCAAGAATGGCAAGCTCATCCGCCTTTCTGCCAAGAACGGTCTGGAGGAGAACACCATCGACAATCCTACCAACATCTATCCTGTAGAAAACTATGTAACTACAGAGAAGAACGGTGCTACGGTAGAGATTCCTGCCAGCTCGCTGAATATCATCCGTTTGAAGTAGAAAGATTGAAATAAGAAACAAGCTACATCCAGGGCATCAGCCCTGGATATACCCAATATATTGATACATTTTTTGAATAGTTGATAAGAAAGTTAGTTAGAAAAGAAGAAGGCGGCAATCTGCGTGATGCAGGTTGTCGCCTCGTTTTTATCTATCGCTTCATTTAGCTGAAAACATAATTGAAGAGCAGGAAGATGCTCAGAATATAGAGCGTAAGATTCAGATTCGTGAACTTACCCACCATCATCTTGATGAGCACATAACTCAGGATGCCGAGGCAGATGCCATCGGCGATGCTGTAGCAGAGCACCATCGTAATCATTGTGATGAAAGCAGGGAATGACTCGGAAATATCCTCCAACTCAATCTTCTTGAACGAATCAATCATCAATACACCCACCATTACTAGGGCACCACTGGTGGCTGCACTCGGAATCAGCAGGAAGATAGGAGCCAGGAAAATGCTCAGGATAAACATCAAACCCACAAAGAAAGATGTCAAGCCCGACTTACCGCCCTCGGCAACACCCGAAGCACTCTCCACATAAGTGGTAATAGTAGAGCTGCCCAGCAAGGCACCGGCTGTAGTACCGATGGCATCACTCATCATCGCCTCCTTCACACCAGGAATCTCACCCTTCTCATTCTCCTTGATACCCAACTTGGAAACCAGTCCCAACACCGTTCCGATGGTATCGAAGATGTTGACAATCAATAGGGAGAAAGCCACCATAAACATCTTAGGGGTAAAGAAGCCCGAGAAATCGAACTGGGAGAAGATTGGAGCTATGCTGTGAGGGGTAGATACAGGCATCCAGTTGTCAGAGAACTGGGTTACGCCCATCGGAATACCTATCAATGTAGAGATAATGATGGCGATGAACAGGGAGCCTTTCACTCTTCTCGCCATCAGACAGCCACAGAGCAGGATGCTGATGAGACCCAGGATGCTGACTGGTGTAAACTTGCCGAGCTGCACGAAAGTATCAGCATTGGCAGTAATGATGCCCGCATTCTTCAAACCGATAAAGGCGATAAACATACCGATACCTGCCGATATGGCAAAGCGGAGGTTTTTCGGAATGCACTCCAATATCTTTTCACGGATATTGAGGAAGGTGATGGCAAGGAAGATGATACCCTCTACGAGCAATACTGCCAAAGCCTGCTACCAGGTCAAGCCCATTGCCTGACAAAGGGTGAAGGCGAAGAAGGCATTCAGTCACATGCTGGGAGCCTGGGCGAAAGGCAGCTTTGCCATGAAAGCCAGCAGGAAGGTGGCAATGGCAGAAGCGATGGCTGTGGCAGTAAAGAGAGCCCCCTTGTCCATACCTGTGGTGGCAAGGATGGTAGGGTTTACTGCCAGGATGTAACACATGGTCAAGAAGGTAGTCATACCAGCTATCAATTCCGTCTTGACCGTAGTAGTCTTCGGGTCGAAGCCCAATAATGCTTTTAATTTATTCATTTCTTATATTGCGATTATTATTTTTCTCTATTTTTCAATTTTTTCTCGTCCCCATTTCCACAACCCAATCCCATTGTTTTTTCGGGGCGAACAAAGATTAGAAAAAATAATGAGGAATGCCTTATTTTACATGTTTTTAACTACACAGAACGCCTTATTTTACAAGTTTCGAGATTTCAGAATGCCTTATTAAACATATTTCAGAGTATTCAAACAAACAAATCATCTAGTGTTACTGAAGCCCTGAATATATCGGAGTATTCATTACTCACCAACTCAGAATTTCCCACATACGTAAGGAGGAATGTTTTAGCAGGATTCTTTTCTTCCAAAGCCTGCAAGCGGCTATTCAGCACCTGAGCATAGCCCTTGGTAACGGCATAAGGAGCCTTATAAAATTTCATCTCACAAACATTCACCGCATCATCAGCCCTGTCTATCAACAAGTCTATCTGCATGCCATCTGTCTCCTCGCTTCCCTTCACTATGAGCGAAGATTCCTGCGAAGACACAGCACCAATATGAAGAGCATATTTTATCTGTGAAATATGCTGCAAACAAACCTCCTCGAAAGCAATGCCACGCCATGAGGCAATGTCGCTCTCCTTCAAATGCTGCTGCCAGTAGTCAGTTTGCTTTACTGCCTTCTTCTCCTTAAAATGAAGCCAGAACCAGCAAAAGGAATCGATAAGCTTGTAATACTCCTCTCGCTGACTGAAACCAAATGGAGTATATTTCACCACAAAATCACTGCCCAACAAGGCTTTCAGCATCTTGGTAAAATCACCATTCGGATTCAAACCGGTATGCTCTGCTATCTCCTTACGGGTGAAACCTGCATGCCGGGTTCCCAAAAAGCGCACAATCTTCATACAGTCTTCTGCATGATCAAACACAGAATTGAAGAGCCTGTCAAACTCATCCCCCAGCTTCGCCTGACGGTCAAAGAACAAGGCATCTATGTTCTGAGCCAGACTATAGGATGGATTAAAGAAATTCATATAGAAAGGTATTCCCCCCATAATCATATAAGCCTGCGTAATATTATAACGGGACATCTTGATGCCACGACTCTGATAGAATTCCTCGCATTCTTTCAAAGTAAATGGTGACAGTTTGATTTCTCCTGTCAAACGACCATATAATCCACCTTTATTACTGATTAGATTATCAAGCATCCAGGAGGTGGCAGAACCACAGACTACGAGCAAAAGATTATGGCGCATATTGCCCCAACCATTCCAGAAAGCCTCTAATGCGGTAAGAAAACCGGAACGTGCCGTATCCATCCAAGGCAACTCGTCGATAAATACCACCTGTCGGGAACCATTATCGCAAGTTTCCAAAAAACGTTCCAGCAAAAAGAAAGCCTCCATCCACGACTTAGGTTGCGCAATATCCTCCATGCCATGGCGAAGAAGCGAGAAATAGAAATTCTGCAACTGGTCTTTCAAAGTTATCTTACGACGACGGTCGTAAGGCGACAATCCTGTATGATGAAACACCATATCATCATGAAACACCTCATCAATCAAGAATGTTTTACCAACACGACGACGACCATACACAGCCACAAACTCAGCCCTACCACTTTCGTAGTAACGCTTCAATTCTGCTATTTCCTTTTTTCTACCTATTATTTCACACATAATCATACTCAATTAGATGCTGCAAATATACGACAAATTTCGGAAATAGTGAAAGAAAATAGCGCTTATTTCGCTACGAAACCGATTTTTTACCGTTCGTAGCGGAATAAACGCTATTTTAACTCTATTTTAACACTAAGCTAATATATCTTATTCCAGCGTCAGCCATCCATCTTCCGTCCAGTTGATTCGCTTCTGGACCAGGATGCTGGCGCCATTCTTGGCGATACAGTAACCATGGCAGAAGAAGAAATCACCATCAGGGAAGGAGTAGGCTGAACAATGGCCCATCGCCTCATATTCCTTCTTGTCACCTTCCAGCAGCAGGGTGCCACCACCCTCTCGCATATCCTTACCCGTCTTGTCCAGATAAGGACCGGAAACCTTCTTGCTTCTGCCTACGGCAACACGATAGGTACTCTTCATCCCCTGGCAGCAGTAATCCCAACTGACGAAGAGATAGTAATAACCACCATGCTTCATGATGAATGGAGCCTCGATGGCATTGGTGCCGGCATCCTTGGAAGTAGGATTGGTAGGCACATCAATCTGATTGAGTGCATAACGGCGGGCAATGGTCTGAGGCTTGGCGCCCTTCTTCACATGCATCGTCTTCTTGTCCAGCGGAATGAGCTGGATGCCATCCCAGAAAGAACCCCAGGTAAGCCAAGGCTTGCCCTTCTCATCTATCACGAAATTAGGATCGATGGCATTCCAATTCACTTTTCCACCCTTTGAGACAATGAGACAACCCTCGTCTTTCCAACCATCGGTATCGGCTAAAGAAACATTGCTGAGCAATCCGATGGCAGAGGTGTTCTTGCCGAAGGTAGAACAGGAATAAGCCATATACCACTTGTTCTTATATTTGATGACATCAGGTGCCCAGGTATGACTCTCATAACCCGGCACACTATCATGGGTCCAGGCCGGGAAAGCACCACGCACCTCGTCTTTCAACACACCCTGCGGATTCAAGGTCCAATGCTTGCGGTCGGTAGAAGTCATCTGCGCAATGCCATGACCCGTGCAGTAGAGATAGTACTTGCCGTTCTCATAAGCCATCACGGGGTCGTGAACCATCGGAGTATCTACCACGATTGGCTCCTGAGGAGCATTCTGTGCCATCATCTGGCAACCGCCTTTTACAGCAGGAGCAGCAATCATCATTGCTGCTCCCAATAGTATTTTAGATAAATTCATCTTCTTTGTATTATACCTTATTATAATATATAAGAGAATTACTTGTTCACAAACTTTCTTCCATTTACAATCACTACACCCTTGTAGCTCTTGTCCACCAGCTGACCTGCAAGATTGTACCACTTGCCGTCATTCTGCTTCTTCTGGATAATGATAGGAGCGAATCCGGTATCTACGAGGCTAGAGCCATCGATGTAAGAGCCTTCGTTTACGAAGAACAGGTTAAGCTGGCTAGGCTTGCTGGCAATGGTGGTAGAGAACGAATAGTTGTATACCTTCTTGCTGGTAGTTGTGATTGTGGCTGTCATCTTGAAGGTGCCATTAGCGGCATACTCCACAGTCATGTCAACCAAAGACCCGTTCATATCATTCTTGAAGGTATCCCAAACATAATTGCTTACACACCCAGTGTTAGAATTTGTGGTATTGTTCCAATTATCACAACGGATACCGAAATACTCGGTATAGCCAGCCACACCATGTGTCTTGTTGGCACCATACAAAGCCCAGTTGCACCAGTTGTTTGTGGCATTACTATAGTTATAGAACTTAAACTGAGCCTTCTTACCTGCCTGCAACTTATAATCTGCCGAGAAGTTGGTCCACCAAGCAGAAGTTGTATTCTTCAGTGCAGACACTGGATAATATACCGGAGTTGTTTCCTCAGCCTCAGCATCGATATTCAGGGAATAATCCTTCACATACTCATACTCATCCTTGCTGATGGTCATGGTCATGGTTACCTTGCCCTTTCCCTTCACCTTGCCTTCATCGGTCAGGATAGAGGTATCGCTTGACTTCCATGAAATATTCGCACCCATCTTGCCCTGAACTGGCAGAGAAGGAGCCGCATTCAGAGTGGCACCGTCAGAGAATGGCAATGTCATCTTGCTGAGGGTGTACTTAATGGCAGCCTTGGCATCTGCCTTTACAGCCCAAACCTCCTGCTGATAGGTGAAGTTGTTCTGTCCCAGTGCCACGCTACCGCTTGATGAAGAGAGAGCAGAGATGGCGATGGCTGGGATATTGGTATAGTCGATGGTCTGCTTAACCAGTACGCCACGATATACGACATCATTGATAGTCAGGTGGATGTAATCAGTACCAGCCGTACGCTTCCAGGTTCCCTTCTCGGCACCAGTGATGGTTCCATCGGCATTGAGAGTAATGTTCACAGGAGTCTCGAAAGCCTTTGCCTTGGTGTTCTGACCATACTGATGACGCATGAACTGATAGTCGCCTGCAATGTCAGCATCTGCGATAGATGCCTTGGAAGCGATAGCTGCATCGGTGATGGTCTCGCCGTCAAACTCGAATGGAGCTGCCATCAACCACCCCTCGTCATTGAGGAAGAGCTGATGAACACGAACCTGATGACCCTCGCCACCATTGCTGAAACGGGTGTGGTAAACCACGAAAGAACGGTTCTGCTTGTCTACAAACGCAGAGTTGTGACCCTGTGCTATTTCAGCACCGCTCATTGCATCCCACTGGTAACCGCCAAAGAGCAATACGCCACGGTTGTCTTCTGTGGCAGAACTATAGTTCATCTTATAACTGTTGAAGAGAGCCGATGTGCCATAGCAATCCTTGTAAGGACCATCCGGCTTCTCAGAACGGAAGATGCGCATCTGGTAACCGCCATCGCTGGTCAAGCCACCATAGCTCATGAAGAGGAAGTAGTACTTGCCTATCTTCTGAATATAGCTTGCCTCACCCGATACGTAATATCCACCAGCAATCTTCTTGCCGAAGTAAGGATCGCTGGTACAGTTGGCACTGGCAGCACCCGGAGTGGTGACCTTGCCATTCACCTCGTAAGGGAAGGTATAGGTATAGTCGCGGAGACCGTTGGTCTTATCCAACTTAATCATAAAGATACCACCCGACCAGGAGCCGTAGCTCATCCAGAGGTTGTCGTTATCATCATAGAAGACGCATGGGTCGATACAGTTTGGCCAATAGGTTCCCCATTTATCGCCCACCTTATAACGGGAAGGAAGAGCGGTTTCGCCTGTGGCAATGGCAAAGTCGGTATGTTTCCAGTCATCCGCAGCAGCGTATGAATTGTGAGCGTATGTGCCCTGGAAACCGGAGAAAACTACTGGTCCCTGATAAGTCCAAGGTCCTTCGATATTATCTGAAACAAAGCATACGATGGAAGAGCACCAGTGGTCTCCATTCAGACTCATATACATACACCATTTCTTCATGGTCTTGTTGTATACGATGTCTGGTGCCCACTGATTGCCCTGCACATTATAGCCTTTATACTGCCAGCCGTGGGCATTGAAGTTGCCGAACTTCACCTTCTCACCCTTGCTGTTCTTCACTTCGGTGACAACATGCGACTGATAGGCAATGGAATAATTAACCAATGTGCCCTGCTTGTTGGCAAAGAGACTGTTCACATTGCCGGCAGCTTCCTCGCCCGCCTTGAACGGAGTCCATTCCTGGTAGTTGCTTGCCGCAGTGGTCTTGCCTCTACCCAGATGAGAACCATATATATAATAGGTAGGCGAGTTAGGGTTGGTGATGTCATCTACCACGATAGACGGGTCGTGGCAAACCACACGCTTATTATATGCTCTCGACGTATAAGCATTCGTCAGGTCGTTGTCGCTGACCTGTGTCTGGGCAGTAGCACCGATGGCAGCAAGCCCCAACATAGAGAGTAATAATTTCTTCATAACTTGATTGAGTTAAATTATTGATTTGTAAAAAGAAAACCAAGACTTCTGATATGATGCAAAAAGGCAGACCTATGTGGAAATGTGTTTTCACATAGGCCATGCCTTATCATATTATTTCAAAAATCTCTTATCTGCGATGAGCACGTGTATAGTGCTTGCGGGCAGCAAATGATGAATTTGCGAAAGGAAGGTCGAATACGAGATGAGCCTTCTCTATCGTGAGCTTGAACGCCAGGTCATTGGCATCGATGTTGTTGATGCCATTATAGGTCTGGGTGTAGGTTACACCATTGTTGCCTATCATGGTTGCCTTGATGTTGGCTGTACCATTACCTACATTGGTTACAGAGAGCTGAACCTTGGCACCATCCATGGCTGTAAGCCAAGCACCCCAGTCTTCCCATGAGCAGGCATGAGTACATGCATCATATCCAGTACCCCAACCGAAGTTGTCGGCACGAACTGCAGCATACTCCTTATCGTCTGCCTTGTTGACAAGAACTGCTACGAAGTTGAACCAGTTAGAACCACCAGCTGTGTAGTTGACGAACTGAGTAGAAACTGTCTTGCCTGCAGGAACATCAAACAGATTAGAGAGTGCTCCGAAGAAAGCAGAAGTATTGTCCTCATTACCGATGACGGTATCAAACTCCAGGTGAGCCTTCTCAAGAGAGAGCTTGACGAAGAAGTCGTTAGGATCTACGCCAGAGATTCCAGTGTAGCCCATGTGATACTTATGTCCATTAGCTGCCAGGATATCGTACTTGATATCAACAGTGCCATCACCATTGTTGGTTGTATAGAGGGTAACCTTTGCACCATCCATGTCAGCGAGCCATGTTGCCCAATTTTCAGGAGCACCGAATGGAGTTGCCTTGCCGTCATAAGCAGCACCCCAACCGAAGCAGTCGGCACGGGTAACACCGTATTCTGTTCCAGCACCGTTTACCATTACAACGAGGAAGTTTTCCCAGTTATTACCACCATTGGTATAGTTGGTAAACTGCATCACCTGAGTCTCATGAGGAGCTACCTTTACTGGATCTGACAGAACACCGAAGAATGGAGTTGAGTTGTCGGTAGCACCCAGACTGTTGAACATCTTGTCAACAACGCTGAACTGAGCCTGACCTGTGATAGGAGAACTGCAGTTCTCGTTCTTGAATGTCTTGTTGTAGATAGCAACGAGTGTCTTCACACCTACCTGATCCATGTTAGGAACAGCCACAAATCCGAGTTCAGCAGCAGGAACCTCCTTGGTGATACCAGTCTCGAATGTGATGGTAGCAGAAACGTTGGCCATTGCATCCTCAAGAGATGTACCTACCATTACCTTCTTAGGAACAGAGTGCAACTCCATAGAAAGAGGCTGCTTATCCTCTGCAGAAGTGAAACCACCGATTGGCTCGAGGTTAGACTGGAGGAAGTTGATGTAAGAACCTTCCGGTACAAGGAATGCACGGATGTTGGTATCGCTTGCATCCGGATTGAGATTTGGGAGAGGGGTAGCCTGCTTGTATGTCTTGGTTACAGTTCCGTTGGTAATCTTTACGCTGAAGGCATTAGGATCAGAACGGTCTACAGTAAGAATCACAGTACCACCAAGCTTCTGTACGCCTTCATCGGTATCAGTATCAAAAGTAAGAGTACTTACTACACCACTTCTGTCGATATAATCACCCCACTCAGAGTTACCGCTTGGCTGATTATCGAAACGGATAGCTCCATACTCCTTATAGTTAGCGCCACCACGATCATCATCACTAGCAAGGATGAGGGCGAAGTTCTTGTAGGTATTAGGAGCCGATGGGTTGATGTTCAGATTGAACACGGCATTCCAGGTCTTGCCATCAGGAATGACATAGTACTTGGAGAAGGCTGTCCACCAACCTGTAGAATAGTCAGTAGCACCGACTGTGTAAACATCCTCTTCACCTTCTGGCAATGCATTGTCATTGCCCTTAGCGGCATTGATGGAGTCTATCTTTTCTGAAATCCAATCAGGAGAGTTAACACTGAACATGTCACTTCCCTCGCATCCAGTCATCGCTGTCAATGCCATTGCAGCTACGCAGAAGACAGATGCTAATTTATTTAGGTGTTTCATATTATATTCTATATTATAAATATGTGAATTATTTAGTTTTATCTCATGAGGCAGGTAATCCTGCCCCTTGAGATAATGAATATTGTTACTTGCTCAAGTCTACTACTGGATGAACTGTCCAACCTCTTCCGAAGAAATCAGATGAGTTATCCGTATTCGTATTAGCTGAGTTACCTACCAGGTTAGGGTTATCATTCAACAAGCCCTGATAGATAGGCAGGAACTCATGACCTGGTACGTATGTATCGTAAGAGCTCTTCACCTCTGAATCAACACCTACCAAAGAGTAGCTTACCGGCTCCTTTGCCTTGTATGGAGAACGACGGAAGGTTCCGTGCTCCTTCAACTGAGCCAAACGACCCTGATCATAGAAGAATCCCCAACGGATCAGGTCGTAACCACGACCGTACTCGCAACCGAACTCCTTAGGACGCTCTACATTGGCAATCTGCTCGAAGAGCTTATCCTTGCTATTGAAGTCTGAAAGCTTCAAGTCCTTCAGGTTGGCACGCTCACGAACCTGGTTAATCCAGTCGATAGCCTGCTGTGTAGGACCGTTCACCTCGTTCTCGCACTCTGCTGCACGGAGCAAAACGTCTGAGTAACGCATCATGCGGAGGTTGATACCGCAATGAAGACCGGTTGTCACCTTATCATAAAGGTTGGTACGGAAATTGGTCCACTTAGCGATAGGAAGACCACCATAGTTGTTGTTGGTTATGATGGTATCAGAAGCTGTCATCTCGGTCTTGTAAGCTACGTTACCATTCTCAAAACCAACCCAGTCAGTCTCGTATGTACCGATGGTCCAGTAGAGACGTGGATCCAACTTACCTTCCTTGGTACGCTCCTGCTTGAAGAGGTTGTACAACCATGGAGAAGCTGAGAGGTCAGCCCATCCACCGAATCTACCTGGAGCGAAGTTAGACTCAACGGCATGTCCCTGTGTAGCGTTAGGACTTGTATTGACTGGAGTCCACTCATCATCCACACCCTGTGAACCGTAGTCGAGATACTGAATCTCGAAGAGGCTCTCATCATTGTTCTCATAAGCAGAACCCTCACGGAAGTTGTCGCCATAGTTAGCCACCAGCTTGTAAGAACCATACTTCTTGTTCATGATGTCCTTGAGTACGGCAAGAGCTTCGCTGTACTTATGACGCTGCATCAGAGTGCGGGCATAGTAACCGGCAGCAGCACCGCAGGTTGCACGACCCTTAGCCCACTGACCACCTGCATCGCGAGATGGGAGGAGAGTCATAGCCTCAGCAAAATCCTGCTCTACCTGATCGAGTACCTCGTCGTAGGTACTGTTCTTGCCATAGAGACCATCCAGAGAAGAATAGTTGGCGTAATCAGTAATCAAAGTAGGATTCTGATAGTATCCTGCCAATGTATAGTAAGAATAACCACGAAGGAAGAGAGCCTGTCCCTTGATCTTCTTCATGGTCTCTGAGAGCGAAGCATCATCGCCTGTGGTACGTGAGAGGATGAAGTTACATACATTAATAGTATAGTAAGCCTCACGCCAAGGCCAGAATGAGATTTCGTCTGTTACTGGGTCGTTCATGTCGTCGAATGGCATATACCATACCTGTGATGAGTTCCAAACCTCATCGCCACGTGTTACATCAAGGGTATAGCCTACACGAGCAGAAGAACCTTCCATACGGATATGGTTGTATGCTGCGATAACGCACTCCTCCAAATCATCTGCATTGAAACCGAAGGTTCCGGTGGTCTGCTGGTTTGGATTTGTTACCTCCAACTTGTCCTCACATGATGTAGTAGCCATTGCACCGAGGCCAAGGAAGAGAGCTAATGATAATTTATATAGTTTCATATCAAATGTTCTTTTAAATAATGATTCTTATACTTGTCTATTCTCATTATTAGAATGTGAAGTGGAGACCACACATGAATGTTCTTGCACTTGGGAAAGAGCAGAAGTTGTAACCTGGGGTAAAGGTACCGCCAGCATAGTCTACATTATATCCATGATAGCTTGTGAAGGTGTAGAGGTTCTGTGCTGATACATAGAGACGTACACCATTTACATATCCACCAAACCACTTGTCTGGGAAGTTGTAGCCCAACTCTACGTTGGCTATCTTCCAGTAAGCAGCATTCTGAATCTTGCGAGAGCTGAAGAGGTCGTTCCATGCCAAGGTAGCGTTGTTGGCTGCATAGGTGCGTGGAACACTAGAGAGGTAGGTAGAACCATCCTCTGACCAGCGGTTGGCATCCAGCATGCCTACTTCCTTGTTGCCATAGCCGTAGCAAGAGTTCAAACTGTTATAGATATCATCTGATACGTGATAATTCAATACTCCGTATGTAGAGATGTTGAGGTCGAAACCCTTATACTCCAAGTGAGTGCTCAAACCGAAGTTTACCTTTGGAAGACCACTGCCCAATACGGTCTGGTCGTAAGCGTCGATTACGCCATCAGGAGTTCCGTCAGGACCTGAGATATCCTCATAGAGGCAGTCACCGACATTGGCACCCTGCTGAACAGCATTGTTGTCCAAGTCTTCCTGGGTACGGGCGATTCCCTTGTAAACCCAACCATAGAACTTACCAATCTCCTGACCTACGTAAGTAGCGTATGCACCCGCAATGTATGAATCCTTACCGATACCCAGAGAGGTTACCTTGTTCTTCAGGGTACTTACGTTGGCGCTGATATCATACTTGAGGGCATGATCGCGGTTGCGGTAGGTAGCGCTGAACTCGAAGCCACTGTTCTCCATAGAGGCAGCGTTCATGGTTACAGAGGTGTTGGATACACCGGTCTGTGCTGGCACAGGAACTGAGTAAAGCAGGTCTTCTGACTTGTTCTTATACCACTCGGCAGTGAACTCCAAACGGTTGTTGAACATAGCCAGGTCGATACCCACATTGGTGGTCTTCTTCTTCTCCCAGGCGATATCGTTGTTCACGAAGGTAGAAACGGCAGAACCGGTTACAGGACTGTTGCCAAAGCTGTAAGTCATGTTGTTACGGTTCATGGTAGCCATATACTGGTACTCACCGATGTTCTCGTTACCTAGCTCACCATAGCTGGCACGAATCTTGAACATGTTAACGATGTCGCGGCTGATAGGGAAGAACTTCTCCTTATCGAAACGCCAACCCAAAGATACAGATGGGAAGGTTGCCCAACGGATGTTCTTGCTCAAACGGGAGCTACCATCACGACGTACTACTGCAGAAAGCAGATACTTCTCATCATAATTGTAGTTCAAACGACCTACGTATGATGCCAGGCTATGCTTATACTCGAATGACTCTGAGTAAGTGTTCTTGGCGTTCTGGAGCTGGAGGAAGTATGGCTCTGTGAAGTTGATACCCCAACCAGTCAGGAGGTTGGTATTTTCCTCCTCGTATGTCATACCGGCGAGCAGGTTGATGTTGTGCTTGCCGATTGTTCCATTGTAGGTAATGGTATTCTCAACCAAAGCATCGCTGTAGTTGCGTGAACCCTTGGTGAGGCGCTCATTCTCCTTGGCGAGATATACACGGTTGCTCTGAATCCAGGAAGGAATCCAGGTCTTATCCTTAGCCTCTGTCTTGCTGTAAGAGAGGTTTACATTATAGTGAAGACCATGATTCTTGCTCTTGATGCCTACCATACCCAACAGGTCAACATCAGCAGAAGCTGTACCTACGAAGCGGTCAACCAATGTATTGCGCTGCAACATATTGTTAACCAACAATGGGTTAGAAGCAGAGATATCACCATGTACGCCATCATAGTAAACACCATAACCGTAAGCATCGTAGCGATAACCGTTGGCTGCACCCACCTTGTCATCGAGAACCCATGTAGAGTTATCGTAAGCCTTGATGGTAGGCTGCATCAGAAGTGTACCACGGAGCACGTTGGTTACATCACCGTAAAGACCCTGGACATACTCTGAGGCATTGGAAAGACCCATGTTGTCCTGGTTAGAGTGAGAGTAAACCATGCTGGTACGGAACTTTACGAACTTGGTGTCCATTGTGTTGTTGACACGGGCAGTATAACGCTCGTAGTTAGGTCCTGCACCTTCCAAGGTACCCTTCTGGTTATAGTAGTCGAGAGATACATTATAAGTACTGTGAGAGCTACCACCGCTGAGGGCTACGTTGTGGTTCTGGCGGATACCGGTCTTGAATACCTCGTCAAACCAATCTGTGTTGGTTTCGTCCTGGAAATGATACATTCCATCCTCGCCCATCTTGTAACCGCCAGGCAGAGGAGTGTTGGAATTCTTGCAAGCCTGACCCAGGTAGTTGCTATACTGGTCAGCGTTCATTACATCATATACATCGTCAGGAATCTGGTCAACACCAAAGTAACCAGAGTAGTTCACCTTCAGAGGCTGGTCTTTCTTACCATTCTTGGTAGTGATGATAACGACACCATTGGCAGCACGAGAACCGTAGATGGCACCCGCAGAAGCATCCTTCAGAATCTGGATGGTCTCGATATCATTAGGAGAGAAGTCACGGATAGTGGTACCCATTGGCACACCGTCGATGACATAAAGAGGAGCTGTGCTACCGAAAGAACCGATACCACGAATTCTCACACTAGGATCTGCACCAGGCTGACCGTCTGATGTAATCTGTACACCGGCAACCTTACCCTCAAGCATGGTAGAGATGTTGGAATTAGATACCTTCTTCATCTCCTCAGCATTGACGATAGATACGGAACCGGTAAGGTCTGCCTTCTTCTGGGTACCATAACCTACGACAACAACCTGGTCGAGTACATGGTCATCAGAAGAGAGCTGGATAGCATCAATAATGGCACGACCGCGTACTGCAATCTCACGCTCCTTGTAGCCAAGATAGCTTACAAAAAGAGTGGCGTTCGCCTTCACACGGATTTCAAAATTACCATCCAAGTCGGTAACTGCACCTGTCTTGGCATCCTTAGTCTTGACTGTTGCACCAATCAGAGGTTCACCCTGATCATCTACAACTTGTCCCTTGACTGTGATCACCTGGTCCTGTGCAACAGCAGCCATTGCGGGCATTGGGGCAACAAAAGAAGCGCCACCAACAGCACCAAGGCATAGCATCATAGAGAATAATTGTTTCCTCATTGCTTATCAATTTTTAGGTTTGTATTTTTGTTTATTCTAATTTTCTATAGTTTGTAGTTGCTTTCGTCCGTTTACTCTTTTTATGGGTTGCGGATGGAAGTTAGTAGTGCAGGGCAAAGCCATACACATCACAAATTTTCGGTGGCAAAAGTACAATTAATCAGTATATATAGGGTGGACAAATGAAAATTATAGGTGGACAAAACGCATAAACGGCTTGTTTTTAGTAGTTTTACGTACTTATCCACCCTCTGTGTACCCACACATACAAAAATAGGAATCACTTGACCTATATCAAGCGATTCCTATTTTCTGTGGTTCTATTCTCAAATTTACTGATTTGATTTTTGCTCTCTATCCGGTTTCTCGTCTGCCATCTTCTCCACTTTTTCATCTTCCCGGGCGTCCCTGAAAGATGTAGGTGAAACTCCATACTGCTTGGTAAAACAGCGGGTGAAATACTTCGGATCATTGAAACCTACCCTATAGGCTATCTCGGTAATGTTGCGATTGGCACCATTATCAACAATCATCCTCTTGGCAATATCCAGACGATAGTTACGAATGAACTGAGCCGTTGGCAAGCCCGTTTCTGCAGTCAACTTCTTGCTCAGTACGCTTCGGTTCAAGCCCATAGCATCAGAAAGTTCCTGAACTCCAAACTCGGAATTATCATAATTCTTCTCCATCACCTCCATGACACTTTCCATGAACGGATGCGTATTCTCTACGACCTGCTTCTTATCAGCTTCGATACTCTTCTTCTGACTTTCCTGATAACGCTGCTGATTTCGCAGAATCATCTGGATGCGACTCTGGAGCTTCTCCGGTTCATCACTGTCCTTGAGCGCAGCTTCGATAGGACGATACAGCGCCTCTACCTCCCGTTCACGCATCACATTAAGTCGACGTATATAGATATACTGTACCAAAGCGATGATACCTATTACTAGAATGGTAATAAACCACCAGCTCTTCCAGAAATAAGGAGTAATCTGAACTTCTACAGAGATCACCTGCTCCTTGTCGGAATTGATAGATGGGATATATTTCACCTCAAACTTATAGTCTCCAGCTGGCAGAGTGGAATAACGCACACTATGCTGACCAGCCTTGAGTTGAACCCACTCATTCTCGTATCCCTTCATGCGATAAAGGTACACGCCCTGTGTCTCGCAGCCATAATTGAGTGCTGAGAAAAAGAGGGTGAACGACTTATCACTCTCATGGATACGCAACTTTCTGGCAATAGAAATGTCTTCTTTCAGATAATCGCTGCCGGCAAAGACAGGCTGGTTATCTACCAGAAGTTCGGTAAAGCACAACTTACCCGTCTGATGCACAGAACGGTTTATGCCCTTTACAGCCATCATACCCGCATCGGTGCCCAGGAATATTTCGCCCTTGGCATTGCGGATGGCACCATTGAAATAGAACTGCGAACTGATCAGACCATCTTCACGGGAGAAACTGCAGAATGCCTCGGTCTTCGGATTGAAGATAGAGAGTCCGTTATCGGTAGCTATCCACAACATACCCTGGTTATCCTCTACAATACCCTTCACGATATTGTTGGCAAGTCCGTTATTGGTGGTATACGACTTCACTTGAGTCTTTCCGTTTTTATCGCTGGTATAGCAATACAGACCGTAGCCGTTACTGCCCATCCATATCTTTCCATCCTTAGCCTGGCAGAAAGACAATATCTTATCGAAGACTCCACTCTTCGGATTGTCGAGTTTATACTGATGATACGTCACAGCGAAATCGCCCTTGCCATGAGGACGCGACTTGAGGTCGACCTCTACCATTCCCCGCACACAACCCATCAGGAGTTTGCCCTTTCGGGTTATCAGAGAACCAATGCAGCCGCGCACATTCTGGCATCCCCTGAAAGGTTCGATGAGTTGGCGGCGCTTCATATCATAGAAGAAGAGACCATCATTGGTTCCGAGCCACATACCATCATTGATAGGATCGTAAGCCAAGGAACCGGCAAAGTTAAGTAAATGCTGATGCTTAGCATCTATCACCAGAGGAATAATCTTGCCCGGCTGACTGAGATTCATCACAGCAAAGCCCCTTCCCCAGGTACCAATCCAGAGCTGATTGCGGTTATCGGCTGCAAGAACCGAGACGGTATTATGCGGCAAACCGGAATTTGCCACCGTATAATGAACAAAGTTCATGCTGCCTGGAGTCAAGGCATTGAGACCTCCCTCTACAGTTCCTACCCACAGGGTTCCGTCGGCTGCCGCATACATGGCATTGACTGCGTTGGGAGAGATGCTGCCTGGGTTGGCGGGGTCGTGACGGTAGAATTCCAAATTCAGCTGACGTGGAGCCAGCTTGATAACACCACCTGTCTCGGAACCTACCCATATCTGTCCGTTCTTAGAGAAAAGACTGTTGATAAAGTTGCTGCTCAGCGGATTCACAGCCGTAGCAGTGTTCCAATGTTCTATCTCTCCGGTATTATCATTGAAGATATCTACGCCACAGAGCGTTCCTACCAGAAGTTTGTCATCTGGAGAAACGGCAAGGCTCGTCACTACTTCGTGCTGGAGCGAATGGTCGGTAGCAGAGCAATGGAATTCCTGCTTTGCACTATTAAACAATCCGCGATTCGTACCCATCCATATCTTGCCATGATATGAGATGATGGCACAGGCATACCAGCCTTCGAGCGGAGGAAACAGGGATGAGATATTCTTTGTTACGAGCTGATTGTTCTTCACAGAAAACTCGCTCACCACTCCTTTGTTGCATAATACAACCGTTCCTCTGCGATAGACATCACAGATTCCGAGGTCGGGAGCATTATAAGGATAGGATGTAGACAAGACGCTGTTCACCTCGCCCTTTTCGTTAAAGCCGAAACGGGTAAGCTGGTTGAAAGAAAGCATCCATATATTGCCCTTTGCATCACAATATGTTCGGGTGCAAAAGTTCTTGAATACTTTGTTGAGTTGTGCCTCTACCTGGCTGTTCTCACAAGGTGGAACAACAGGCTGCATCGTTTTGAGGTCGAGCACCTGCGGACCTTCCTCGAAAGCTATCCACAGGCGCTTGAAATGATCTTCATAGACATTGCGGCAGCTATTGCTTCGCAGACTGATACCGGATGAGCCCAGATTGAAGTTCATATAATTGAATCCGTCATAACGTACCAGTCCACCACCATGTGTACTGATCCAGACGAAGCCGTATGAATCCTGGAAAATATCATCCGCAAAATTATTAGGCATTCCTGCCGCCATATTGAGGTAGCTTACATTAAAGCGACTAGGAAGGCTGCCTTGCGCAAAACTGCTCAAGGTTATGAAAAAAATGCCTATTATGGAAAGAATGTATCTAATCACCATTTATTGCTCTTGTTGCTGATGCTTATCCTCCCATTTTGAATAGATTAAAGAACCAACAATAATTAAAGCCAGGAATATATACATTCCCAATAATCCGTAATCCATACTTATTTCTCCTGTCTTTTTCTATCAGACATATTAGAATAAATAACTAATCCTGTTGCGAACACAGCAAGGAAAATATACATTGCCAATAATCCATTACTCATTTTACTTCCCTTTCTTATTTTTATCTTTTCCTTTTTTAATTAAATAATATCCCAATGCAAACAATAGAACAGCCAATAAGACAGCACCAATAAATGACCACCAGGAATCATTATCTTTACCAAACATTTGCGATAAGATATAAGCAGTAATTATATACTTGGATATATCTAATAGCCATTTGCCTATTTCTTCATCCATTTTATTAAGTTTTTAACTCTCTGCTTGCAAAAGTACAAAGAATTATCGAAACAAAAGAATAAATACAAGAAAAAAGTGCCTATCAGTGTAAAATCACACCGTTAGGCACTTTCTTGAGTTTTTTCTAGAATTCAAGTATCATACTCTGGCGAGGACGGAGCTTCACGTTCTTGTTGATGAGAACGGTACGGCCATTCGTTACATCCGTAGCCTTCTCAGCATTGCCGATAATCTCTGCATAGCGGGAAACATTCAGTTCATTGGCTTCCTTCTTGCCATTGATGATGGTCATCACGCTCTTTCCGTTGTACTGGCGGGCGATGACATACACACCCTTCTGAGGACAGAACTGGGTTTGCTTGCCCTTGGTAATGACCTCATTTCCCTGACGCCAATGCAACAGATTGCTGAGCCAGTTGAACATCTGGTTCTCTGCCTGTGTTCTTCCTTCGGCAGTAAAGGCATTGTGCTTGTCACCAGCCCAACCGCCAGGGAAGTCCTTGCGGACATTGCCATCGGTTACGCTCTTGGTACCATTCATCAACACCTCAGTTCCGTAATAGAGCTGCGGGGTGCGGTTTACGGTCAAGAGAAGTGCCAAGGCCTGCTTCAATGCCAGGGTATCCTTGCCTTCACCCAGGAAGCGGTCGGTATCGTGGTTCTCGACGAATGCCATCACGCTCTTTGGATTAGGATAGAGATAGTCGTAGCAGAACACATTGTAGATACGGTTCATACCGTTCCACCAGTCATCGGTCTCCTCGTTCTTCGCACTGTTGATACGGTCGAAGAAGGCGAAATCCATAACGGTTGGCAGATAGCTGTTCTTCTCTGACAACTTGCTGTCTTTCTGCCAAGCAGCGGTATAGGCTGGTTCGGTTACCCAGGTCTCACCCACGGTATTGAAGTGAGGATACTCTTCGCCAAGCACCTTCATCCAGTGTGCCATCGCATCACGGTCGGCGTATGGATAGGTATCCATGCGGATACCGTCGATACCTACAGTCTCTATCCACCACTCGCTGTTCTGAATGAGATATTTGATGACGTGCGGATTGCGCTGGTTCAAATCCGGCATAGATGGAACAAACCATCCATCCACGGTTTCTGTGAGATCAACCTTGCTGGCGTATGGGTCGAGTACAGGAGTCAGCTTATAATTGGTCTGGAGATACTTGTCATTTACCTTGGCAGCACCATCCATGGTTCCGATATTCTTCTGATGCTCTGGAGTCTGGTTTTCAGGAGCAAGCCACTCCGGAGTATTGAACCAATCCTTTGTTGGCATATCGGCTACCCAAGGATGATCGAAACCGCAGTGGTTGAAAATCATATCCATCACAATCTTCAGACCCTTCTTGTGAGCCTCATCAATGAGTTGCTTATACTCTGCATTGGTTCCGAAGCGTGGATCCACACGATAGTAGTTGGTGGTGGCATAACCATGATAGGTACTGTTCTTGCCATCATTAGGACTGTCGTTCTCCAAAACCGGAGTAAACCACAGGGCAGTTACGCCCAACTGGCTGAAATAATCCAGGTGCTGGCGGATTCCCTCCAGGTCGCCACCATGACGAAGACTAGGTGCCGTGCGGTCGCAGGTCTTGTCACGCATGTTCTTGAATGCATCGTTCTTCAGATTTCCATTGGCAAAACGGTCAGGCATCAGCATGTAGAGCACATCCTCGTTAGAGAAGCCGATGCGCTTGTCTCCCGCCATCTCACGGTTCTTCAACACATACTTCACCTTCTTCGACTGCTTGCCCTGCTTGAAGTTGAGCGTCATCTCTCCTGCCTTGGCACCATCGAGATTGAGATACACCAGCAGGTAGTTAGGAGAATCGAGGCGGGCGATGCTATCCACCTTCACACCCGGATAATCCACCGTAACATCGGCATTCTTGATATCCTTTCCATACACCATCAGCTGGAGCGAGGCATCCTTCATGCCCACATACCAGTCGGTTGGTTCAATGCGGCTTACGTTGACCGCTGCGTTCATACTTATTGCGCTACCCATAAGCAATAATGAAGCTATTATCTTTTTCATAATTTACACCTTATTATATATATAGACTATTTCTGATAAAGAATCAAGGCAGACTGAGGGGCGACCTCTACTTCCTTGCTGGAGATAAAGCCCAGGCCTTCCTCGTTGATGACTCCGTTGCAGCAAGCCACGGTATAGTTGCCTTCAGGAATCTGCATCTTCTTAGTCTGCTTGTTGAAATTATAGATGACTACGATATGCTTCCAGGAATCAATACCTTCCAGGTTCTTGAGCTGGAAACCTACGAGGCAGTTCTGTTCCTTACCGTTGGCATCCTGATTAGACAAAAACTCCAGATGCTCACGTACCTTATCGCCTGTAGAAAGACGGAAGGCTGGATGGTTCTTGCGGAGCTGGATCAGATTCTTATAGAAGGTGAATGCCTGTGGATACTTCTGCAGATTGGTCCAGGTAAACTGGTTGATGCTGTCTGGTGAATTGAAACTGTTGTGCACACCCTTCTTGTCGCGAAGCATCTCCTCGCCGGCAAGGATAAAAGGTACACCCTGGGAAGTGAAGACGCAGGTCTGTGCAAGCTGGTCGATGCGAAGCAACTCGGCAATACGCATCTCCTCCGGGATATTCTTATCTGTCAGGGATGGGATACTTGCCTTCAATCTATCTACCAGACACATATCGTCGTGGCAGCTTACATAACTGATCTGCTCGGTTGGGTTGTTGGTCCAAGGCTTCTTGTCATAGTTCACCTTGTTCATATCCACCTGCGGATGAGCGATGCCACCCACGATACCGAACTTCAGACTCTCCTCCTGTCCAGGAAGACCAGCCAGGAGCGCACCCTTATGGTCATCAGAGAAAGGACCACGGAGGGCATCACGCATATCATCGCTGAAGGCACCGATACCGTTGAGCTGGTGGGTATTCGCCTTCATGGCAAGTTTCTCCGTAGGATAAGCACAGCTGCCTGCGCTCCATCCCTCACCATAGATATAGATGCTAGGATCAATACGGTTCACCATCTCACGGATAGCCTGCATGGTCTCGATATCATGCACACCCATCAGGTCAAAACGGAAACCGTCGATATGATATTCATCTATCCAATACTTCACGCTCTCCAGCATAAACTGGCGCATCAAAGCCTTTTCTGAAGCAGTCTCGTTTCCACAGCCGGAACCGTCAGAGTACTTGCCATCCTTGGTCTTGCGATAATAATAATCAGGATAAGTACGCTGGAAGTTGCTGCCGTTGATATCGAAAGTATGGTTGTATACGGCATCGAAAATCACTCGGATGCCTGCCTTGTGAAGCGCCATCACCATCTCTTTGAACTCCTTGATGCGGGTTCCCGGAGAATATGGGTCGGTACTGTAACTGCCTTCCGGCACATTATAATTCTTTGGATCATAACCCCAGTTGAACTGTGGCTTATTGAGCTGGGTCTCATCTACTGATGCGTAATCAAATACCGGCTGGAAATGGATGGCATTGATGCCGAGGTTCTTGAGATATTCGATGGCACCAGGCTCTGTGAGGGCAAGATACTTGCCCTTATACTTCAAATCAGATGTAGGAGAAATGGAGAAATCACGTACGTGAAGCTCGTAAATGACGAGATCGGCTGGTGATTTCAAGGCAGGACGCACATCCTTATCCCATCCAGACGGATCGGTATCGTACAAATCAACGATGGCGCCACGATTTCCGTTCACGCCTACTGCTTTGGCAAATGTACCCGGAGTTTCCCCCTTACCGATATCAAAGGTATAGAACTTTCCCTTGAGGTCGCCCTTCACGGTAGCCTCCCATCGCTCATCACCCATCTTCTTCATTTTCAACGTCTTATAAGCCTTCCCCTTTTGTCCGTCCTTATAAAGACGGATGGTAACAGAAGACTTTCCGGCTGTAGGGGCATTGAGTACAAACATGGTTTTCTCCTTGGAATACATCATCTCATTAAATGTCTGCTGGGCATTCAATGAAGTTGGTAATATCGATGCTGTCAGTGCTGCAATTATTAGTTTTTGGACTTTCATATTGTTAAGTTGCTATTATACAGGACATTAAAGTGAATAAAACTAGAATAAGTGTCCCAGATTATCTACACTCATTTTTAGCGTATTTCCGTCCAAGCCGACAAGTTGGACGGAAATACGGAAATTATAGACTTATTTAGCGAGCAATGAGATGGCGAAACCACCACCACGTGCTTCTTTAATCTTCAAGACATCACCCTTCTTCACAGTCTTGTGGATGATCTGGTAAGATTTAGGATTCTTCTCGTAATCGGCATTCTTGCCGTCTTGATAGATAGCGCAAGCATACTTCTTGCCCTTATCCAGGAAGTCGAGCTTTACTACGGCTGTGCGGGCTGCATCAGTCTTACCACCGACAAACCAGTTGTCGGTTCCCTTTGCCTTGCGGGCTACGGTGATATACTTAGCAGGCTCAGCCTCCAGGTACTTGGAGTCATCCCAGTCGCAAGCTACATCACGGATGAACTGGAAAGCATCATCATACTTCTCATAATGCTCTGGAAGATCGGCTGCCATCTGCAACGGACTGTACATCACGAGATAGAGAGAAAGCTGACCACAGAGAGTGGTATGAACATAACTCTTATTGTTGCTCCACTCAGAAAGCTTGGTCTCGAAGATACCAGGAGTGTAATCCATCGGACCACCCTGCAGACGGGTGAATGGCAACATCACGGTATGATAAGATACAGAACCGCCAAATGCTTCGTACTCTGTACCACGTGCACTCTCGTTACCAACCAGGTTAGGCCAGGTGCGGCAGATACCAGTAGGACGGGTTGCCTCATGAGCATTCACCATGATATGATGCTTGGCTGCAGTCTCGATGACACGCTGGTAGTGATTGTTCATCAACTGACTGTAGTGATACTCACCTCTTGGGATGATATCGCCGACATAACCGGTCTTCACGGCATCATAACCATATTTGTTCATCAGGTTGAAGGCATCCTCCAGATGGCGCTCATAATTGAGTGCAGAAGAAGATGTCTCGTGGTGCATCATCAGCTTCACGCCCTTAGAATGAGCATAGTCATTGAGCATCTTGATATCGAAATCAGGATATGGAGTCACGAAATCGAAGACATCGAGTTTCTGATGACCGAACCAGTCTTCCCAACCTTCGTTCCAGCCTTCTACCAGAACCTCCTGCAAACCGTTCTTGGCTGCAAAGTCGATATAGCGCTTTACTTCCTGGTTGGTTGCACCATGAGTACCGTTAGGCTTGCACTTGCTGTAATCGGTTACACCGAGACGAACAGATGGCAGGTCGTTGGTATAGCTCCAGGTCTTGGTGCCTACAATCATGTTCCACCATACACCGCAGTACTTGGTTGGATGAATCCATGAAGTATCCTCAATCTTGCAAGGCTCGTTGAGGTTCAATGTCAACTTGCATGAAAGCATATCACGGGCATCATCACTAACGAGGACGGTACGCCAAGGTGTATTGAACGGAGTCTGGATGAATCCCTTTCTGCCTACGGCATCAGGAGTCAGCCAAGACTCAAAGGTCAATGTCTTTTCATCCAGGTTGAGGTGCATGGTTGGATAATCCAGGCAGGCAGCCTCGTGGATATTGATATAGAGACCATCCTTTGTCTTCATCTGGAGAGAGGTCTGAACACCGGTATCCGAGAAGACGGTGGTAGAAGAATTGCTCTTGTAAGCTTCGCGGTTCTTCGCAATAATTGGACGAATACCGGTCAATGGAGTAATCTGATATTCATACTCCTGAGTATCGTAATCGCCAGGAATCCAGTAAGCGGTATGATCGCCTGCCATGGCAAACTGGGTATGCTCCTCCTGAATGACGAAATAGTTCAGGCTTTCCTGCTGAGGGAACTCATAGCGCAAACCCATACCATAATCATATACACGGAAGCGGATGGTGATGTTACGCTTGGATGAAGCCTGGTTCAGGTTTACCTCCATCTCGTTGTAGTTATTACGGATGGTAGCGGTCTCACCCCATACAGGCTTCCAGGTTTCATCGAAGGTCGATGTCTTGCTGCCTGTTTCTGTAAAACCATCCATCAGGCTGGTTTCCTCCATACCCTTAGAGGCATGCTTATCCTTCGCCAACTCCAATCCGAGATGGGATGGCTTACATACAGTCTTTCCCTTATAGCTCATCTCATAGGTAGGCTGTCCCTTTTCTGTCAAAGAGAAAGTTACTGAGACGTTGCCGTTAGGCGACTTAACGGTCTGGGCTGCTGCCAACATCGGGAGCAAGAGACCCATCACTAATAAATTCAGTTTCTTCATATTGTTCAGTTATTGCTTATTCTTGTTTTTTGTTTCCTTGCTAGTTCATCTTAATCATATTCAGTTTATTCTTAAGACAGTGCAAAGATACAAAAAACAAAAATACCCTCCGCAAATTGGGAGGGTATTTTTCTGTATATCAGGGTGCAAACGTTTGCACGCACATGCATTCTCTATTGCTTTTGCACTCACTTTTGCTATTACTTTCGCAAAACCTTAGATTCTTCCACCTTGAGCTATCAGCTCGGTGATGCTCTCCATAAACTCCTTGCTGGCAGCCAATTCCTCCAGACTGAGGTGCATGCGATAGCGCCAGTAGTGCTTTGGATTGGCAGGGATGTTGATGCGCTCGGCATCGGCAGACGGCAGACGGAGTCTCTCATCGATGGCAAGCCAGTCCTGGACACTCAATATGCAGAGCATGGATGGAGAGGCCAGGTGACGGGCGATGATATCTCTTGCCAACCAACCTGGGAGCGGATGAGGAGCTGGTCCCTCACGATAGAGCATCGTGTTGTAATACTCCTGAGTACGGGAGATGTTCTCGTCCCACCACATACGCAAGGTTGGCATATCATGGCTGGTGATGGTGCAGACAGAGCGGTATGGGTTGCGGCTCAGATGACCGAACTTAACCGTAGGATCCTTTGGCATGCTCTGGAGCTCCAGGCTCAATATCTTCAACTCGTCCATCACCCATGGCACGCAATCAGGTACCATACCGAGGTCTTCGGCACAAACCAGCATACGGGTAGCCTGAACCAGCTTAGGAAGTTTCTTCATAGCCTCGCCATACCAGAACTGGTTGTGGCGGCGGTAGAAGTAGTCATTGTAAAGACGGTTGAACACAACCTTATCACTATCATAGAGCGACTCGTAGATGAAATCGAGCTGCGCAGAGATACGTGGATGGAAGAGTTCCGGATTCTTGCGGTCACGAACGAAGAGAACATCACTTATCAAGGCATACAAGCCGTCACGCAACCAGATTTCCTTCTCATCTGTTACATCAGCGAAGAGAGCTTCTACCTTGCGCTGGGTATCTATCTCTGGCTTCATCTGATAACGCTCATCGTCGAGACGGTCGAGATATTTCTCCTTCACCTCGTCAGCACGCTCATGGAACATGCGGTCCAAGACCCAGTCGGTGATGAACGGACGGGTAAAGCGATCCTCCTGGAAGTTCAAGCCGTAGCCCTGAATCTCCTCACGGGTCATGCCGAGGGATGGAGCAAACTGTCCGAGCAAACCATGTACGCTATCTACCGGAATTTCCCAGATACGGAAGAAGCCGAGCACGTGGTCGATGCGATAAGCATCAAAGTACTTAGACATATTCTGGAATCTGCGGGTCCACCACTGGCAACCGTCCTTCAACATCTCATCCCAGTTATAAGTAGGGAATCCCCAGTTCTGACCGTTCACAGAGAAGTCATCCGGTGGAGCACCTGCCTGACCGTTCATGTTGAAGTACTTAGGCTCCATCCAGACATCACAACTGTGACGATGCACACCGATAGGAATATCACCCTTCAGGATGACCCCCTTAGCCTTGGCATGCTCGTGTGCCTCCTGCATCTGCTTGTTCAGAATGAACTGCACGAAGTAGAAGAACTCAACGTTCTTGTACGCCTCGGTTTCAGGGTTGGTCAAATCCTTGCGCTCAGCCTCATCCCAGACATTATGGTCTGGCCACTGAGTGAAGTCGGCAGTACCATTCTTGTCGCGCAGGTAAGAATACTGTGCGTAAGGCACGAGCCACTGTTGTGTTTCCAGAATGAAAGCCTTGAAATCGGCTCCCGACATTATCTTTTTGCCTTCCTGTTCGAATATCTGGTGCAAGTAATTGATCTTGAAATCATTTACCTGTTCATAATCTATCTGGGACAAGCTGTTCAGCTGTTCACGTTTCTTCTCTGCCGCAGCACGAGCCTTGGCATCCTTCAACTCTGGAAGTGCATGAAGATCGGCATACATAGGATGGATGGCGAAGACGCTGATGCAGCTATATGGATAACTGTCCGTCCAGGTATGGGTGATGGTAGTATCATTGATTGGCAGAAGTTGAAGAACTTTCTGACCGGTAGATGCCACGAGATCAATCATAGTCTTGAGATCACCGAAATCGCCCACTCCGGCACTCTTCTTGCTGCGCAAGGAGAATACCGGCACCTGCGTTCCGGCAAGCTTGCGGTTGTAAAGGGCGAAGAATGCCTGGTCTAAATCATAGACTACGACTTCTCCTGCCTCCATCTCCGGCAAGTCAATGGTACGGTTCATTCCTGTCTCCCAAAGAACCTGTGACTTCTTCTTATCAACAGCCACAAACTTCAGTTCCAAATGAGAACTCTGCAACTGGGTAGCATCCAAATCTACTGCCCATTCATTATAGATATGCTGAGTCATTGGTACCACGTTCTGAAGATTCCAGTTACCCAATACCTGACCAGCGCCCAACAATCCGAGTCTCTCACCATCACGCAACTGAGGAGCACGAACAATAATACGGACTGTCTTAGCATAGTTACATGGCTTCATCTCCTGAGGAGCCTGGTGGTTGATGCAATCAGTAAAGGCACTACTATACAAGTAGGAATCCTGAGGTATCACCTTCCAGTGATCGTAGAGCGTATATTCCGCAGCCTTCTTCGCTGTCATATCCAGGCGATGCTTCACCAGAAGCCATTCAGTCTTCAGAACAACGCCCTCACGTACTACGCTATAAAAATAGGTGTAAGCCTGCTGAGTAGGTTCTACACACCAATCATACGACCAGCGCTCACCATCGAGCGTGGTCAAAGGAAACTTCACTTCCTCATTATCTTTCTGAATGTTGACGACAATCTGCTCGCCGAACATTGTCTTATACGAAATATGAAAATGTATAATCATAAGACTCAAAAAGGTTATTTTGTTATTATTTACGGTGCGAAATTAAGAAAAATATCCGTTATATTCAACTTTCATTTGCACAAAAGAACAAAAAAACGATGCAAACGTTTGCATTGATTTCGGTTTCACACCTATTTCTTTAACTCTTTTGCATTCTTTTTCTGATGGTCCTTGATGATACTAACCGATAAAGCTCCACAGATAAGCAAA
Organism: Prevotella sp. SGI.167; assembly: GCF_050313615.1. Lineage (NCBI taxonomy): Bacteria > Pseudomonadati > Bacteroidota > Bacteroidia > Bacteroidales > Prevotellaceae > Prevotella > Prevotella sp. SGI.167. The sequence goes on from NZ_JBNPLT010000021.1 coordinate 44,201, forward strand.
ATACCAGCCACAATCATCATATCGCTCTGATGAGAACCTACCAGACTCAAGACGCCACCACCACAGATGGCTGCTACAATCTGAGGAATACAGATGGTTCCATTGAACAAGCCCAGATAAGCACCCATGTGACCATAGCCCTGCAAGGCATTGGTAACGAAGGTGAAAGGCATTGCCAACATGGCTGCCCAACCGGCACCAATCATCAGGAATGGGATAAACTGCAAGTACTGGTCGTGAAGGAATGGAATGAGAGCAAAGCCCACACCACCGATAATCAAGCTGACTGCGTATGCCATCTTGGTATTCTTGAACTGAGGAAGAACCACAGCCCAAAGCACACTACCTACTGCCTGAACAGCGAAGAGAATACCTACCCAGTTACCTGCCTCCTGGAACTCTGCCGATTTTGGATCGGTAGTATTCCAAACCGTCTCGGCGATGGCACCGGTAGAATAGTTCCAGAGATATAGGAAACTAGCCCAGCAGAAGAACTGAACCAGTCCCACCTTCCAGAAAGTAGAAGGTGCGTTTTTCAAGAGGGTAATCCAGTCTGCCTTGCCCTCTTCTTCCTTTTCTACCTCGCCAGCTACACCATTATAGGCAGCATACTGCTTAGGATTCCACTCTTTCACCTTCATCGTTGTATAGATGACGCAGAGAATGAGGATGGCAGCGCCCACATAGAACGACCAGATAACAGAATCCGGCACTACGCCCTGCTCAGCTACATTCTTGATCCCCAGGAAGGTAAAGAGGAATGGGAAGATATATCCAGCCACAGAGCCGGCATTGCAGAGGAAACTCTGGATAGAGTAAGCCTTTGCCTTCTGCTTCTCGTTCACCATGTCGCCCACCAGCATCTTGAATGGCTGCATTGCCATATTGATGCTCGTATCCAGGAACATCAGGGCAATCAGTCCGAAGAGCATCGCTCCACTCACGGTCAAGCCCAGCGAACCGGCATTCGGCAGCAGGCACATCACGAGGACGGCAATCGTGGCTCCCACGAAGAGATAAGGGATGCGGCGACCGAATCGGCACCAGGTCTTATCGCTCAGTGTTCCTACTATAGGCTGTACCAGGATTCCCATCAATGGAGGGAGAATCCAGAAATAACTCAAGTTGTGTGGGTCAGCACCCAACGTTGCAAAGATTCGGGAGATATTGGCGCTCTGAAGGGCGTAGGCAATCTGTACCCCGAAGAATCCGAAGCTCAAATTCCAGAGCTTCCAGAAACTTAAATCAGGTTTTTGTGTCATATTGTTATACTTTGAATTTTGAACATTGAATTTTGAACTTTATGATTACTCTTACTTTGATTTTGAACATCGAAATTCACAAAGGACATTAGGTTATTAGAGCTATTTATAAAGTTCAATGTTCAAAGCTCAAAGTTCAAAGTTATCTGGTAGTTCCTCTTACCACGAGTCGGGTTCTCACTACTCTTTTCTCTACATCATCTTTCGGGATGGAGCCATCCACCTGACCGATAAGGATATTTGCCGCTTCCTCTCCTACAGCCACACCTCTCTGTTCCACAGTGGTAAGCATCGGATCGCTAGCCTTGGCACGGTCACCATTGGTAAAGCCACAGATGCTGATATCATCCGGCACACAGAATCCCATACGCTTAGCGGTATAGAGGATGCCGATTGCCGTATCATCGTTGATGGCAAAGAAAGCATCAGGAACATCATCCTGCTCCAGGATTTCAGGTGTGATAGCCTCAGCCTGCGCACGGTTGTCGCAAACCTTCACCCAACTTGGATTTTCCGTCAATCCATGCTTCACGAGGGCATCATGATAACCATTATACCGGTTCTTGGAAATCTCCATATTCATCGGCGAACCATAGAAGGCAATCTTCTTACAGCCCGTATCAATGAGATAAGTCACGGCGGTGAAGGCGCCCATGTAGTCATCCACCACCACTCTGGAGCAGTTGACGCCCGTACATATTCTATCATAGAAGACCAGCGGCACGCCATTGTTCATCAACTTCTCGAAGTGAGCATACTGCTTGGTGTCCTTTGCCTGCGAAACGATGATGCCGCACACCTTATTCTTATAGAAATCATCGCAGATGGCAACCTCTCGGTCATATCTTTCCTTGCTCTGTGCCACCATCACACGATATCCTCTGGCTCTCGCTTCCTCCTCAATACCCGAAAGAACGGACATAAAATAATAATGTACCAACTCCGGAATGATAACTCCTATCACCTTCATCGGCTGCACCTTGCTATGTCGCAAAGCCTCTCCGATGACGTTGGGATAGAAATTATGTTCCCGCGCATACGCCTGTATACGCTCCTTCTGGGCAGCACTGATTCTAGGGCTGTCCTTCAAAGCTCTGCTCACCGTGGCGATACTTACCCCCAGGTCGCGAGCTATATCTTTCATTGTTATAATATTATTTTCGTTCATGATATCTTTCCTCACGCTGCAAAATTAGACAAATATCCGTTAAGTTGCATCATTTCCATTGATTTAAATCAAGCAAAAGGTATGCAAACGATTGCGCATAAGAAATAACGGAATTAACTAAAAAATAGTACATCGTATTGAAAAAGACCTTAATTTTGCACCCAGAAAGAATAAACAGCGCAATTCCTCGACCTATTTTTATATATAAAACAAGGCCAGAGACTAAAAACGTGATATTCATCACAAAACAAGCAGAATATTCATAAAGAATAAACAATAAATATAAACATAAACTTAAAAATCAGACAAAATGATGAAGCAGGTAAAATTTAAATTGCCTCTCAGAGCGTTGACCCTAGCAAGTGGTCTGCTTCTGACAGCAAGTTCCTTTGCGCAGACTAATGCGATTAAGGGACACGTGAAGGATGCTTCCGGTGAGCCAGTCATGGGTGCTACCATTACAGTGAACGGTAAGGCAGTAGGTATTACCGACATGGATGGTAACTTCTCTGTTGACGCAGCTCCAGGTACCGATCTTACATTCACCTATCTGGGATTGACTCCACAGACTATCAAAGCCACATCTAACATGATGATTACCTTGGCAGATGACTCTAAGGCTTTGAACGAAGTCGTTGTCATCGGTTATGGTCGTGCTAAGAAGAACGACTTGACTGGTTCTGTTACAGCTATCAAGCCAGATGAGATGTCAAAGGGTATCACCAACAACGCATCAGATATGTTGGTAGGTAAGATTGCAGGTGTAGATGTACAGACTGCTGGTGGTACTCCTGGTGCAGGTGCCCAGATTCGTATCCGTGGTGGTGCTTCTCTCAGTGCATCCAATGACCCACTCTATGTAGTAGATGGTTTGGTTATCGATAACCAGACTGCTACCGGTATGAGTAATATCCTTGCGATGATTAATCCTACTGATATTGAGACTTTCACCGTATTGAAGGATGCATCTGCCACAGCTATCTATGGTAGCCGTGCTTCTAATGGTGTCATCATCATTACCACCAAGAAAGGTCGCAATGGTCAGAAGCCTTCTGTTTCTTACACAGGCGATGTAACTATTTCTACGATCCAGAAGAAATATGACGTATTGAACGCAGCTCAGTACAAGGAACTTGTCAGCTCAGTTAATGGTCTTGATGCATCAAAATTAGGCAATGCAGATACCAACTGGCAGGACGAGATTTTCCGCACAGCAGTATCTACCAACCATAACGTAAGCGTACAGGGTGGCTTGAAGAACATGCCATATCGTGCCAGTGTTGGTTTCAACAACTCAAACGGTATCGTGAAGACCAGTTGGATGAATCGTGTCAACGCTTCTCTCAACTTGGCTCCATCATTGCTCGACAAGCACTTGAACTTCAACATCACAGGTAAGTTCATGTATGAGAAAGACCGCTATGCAGATGCAGGCGGTGCTATCGGTGCAGCTTTGTCTATGAATCCAACAGAGCCTGTTTTTGGGGAAGGTGACCAGTATGCAGTTACAGGCGGTTACTATCAGAACCTGATCAACAAGTCTGATGCTATAAAAGACCCTAACTGGAAGAATACGACCAACTCTAATGCAGCCCAGAACCCAGTGGCTCTTCTTAACCAGAAAGAGATTATGGCTCACGCCCGTGACTACAGTGGCAACTTCGAGGTAGATTACAAAATTCATGGTTTCGAGGATTTGCATCTGCATGCAAGCTTGGGTGCTCAGTACACCTCTACACAGCAAAGCGATGAGATTTCCAAGTACTCATACTCTAACAACTATTTCGGTTGGGCTGGTATGACTCACTATTGGAAATACAATATGATTGGTAATGCCTATGCACAGTATGCTCATAAGTTTGGTGTTCACGACATCGATGTTATGGCAGGTGCCGAGCAGAGCCACTACCACAGACATGGCTACAACCAGGGCTTTGGTACAGATGAATATCTGAAGGCAAATAACCCAGTCCTCAACGAGGAGACAGGTTACTACAATTGGCAGCACAACCCATCAAAGCGCAGCGAGCAGGAGTGGGCTAACCACAACTCTCTGGTATCATACTTCGGCCGTTTGAACTATAATCTTCTCGACCGCTACTTGATTACCGCCACATTCCGTGCCGATGGTTCTTCTCGTTTCGCCAAAGGTCATAAGTGGGGCTACTTCCCATCAGCAGCCTTTGCCTGGAAGATCAACAACGAGGGCTTCCTGAAAGATGTAAAATGGCTTGATGATTTCAAATTCCGTGTAGGTTGGGGTAAGACTGGTCAGCAGAATGGTATCGATGACTTCTACTATGCTCCACTTTATGTAGTAGGTAACTCTTATGCTCAGTATCCTTTCGGTAACGACTATCACCAGACTGTACGTCCTAACAAGTATAACGACAAGTTGACTTGGGAAAAGACCACAACATGGAATGCAGGTATCGACTTCGCTGCTCTCAACAACCGTTTCTCTTTCAACATTGATGGTTACTATCGCAAGACAACCGATTTGTTATCAACCGTTGACGTACCTGCAGGTACAACTTTCGGTGATAACCTGTTGAAGAACGTAGGTTCCCTCAAGAACTATGGTGTTGAGTTGGCTTTCGACGTAAAGCCTATCGTAACCAAGGACTTTACATGGGATATTACCTATAATGTAGGCTGGAACCACAACGAGATTACTTCTCTTGATGCCGGTGCTCAGGACTGGGTATGGACAGGTGACAAGATTTCTCGCGGTAACAACACCAAGATTTTGAAGAACAAGGTGGGTGAAGCAGTCAACTCATTCTTCGTTTACCAGCAGGTATATGATGAGAATGGCAAACCTATCGAAGGTCTGTACGTAGATCGCAATGCCGATGGTCAGATTAACGACGCTGACCGTTACTATTACAAGAACCCAGCTGCAGATGTAATCATGGGTCTCACCACTAAGTTCCTCTATAAGAATTGGGACTTCAGTATGGCATTCCGTGCATCTTTGGGCAACTACGTATATTATGACTTCCTGGCAAACAGAGCATCCATCTCTCCATCAGGTCTTTACTCTAACAGTTCATTCAGCAACACCACTCCAGAGGCCGTTAAGCTCGGTTTCACAGGTTTGACAGTTGCCCAGAACTACTTGAGTGATTACTTTGTACGTAATGCTTCTTACTTGAAGTGTACCAATATTACATTGGGTTACAGCTTCCCTGCATTGATCAAGAATTCTTGCAGCGGACGTATCTACTTCACAGCACAGAACCCATTCATCATTACAAAATATAAGGGTATCGACCCAGAGGTAACCAGTGGTATCGACAGCAATCCATATCCACGTCCAATGAGTTTCCAGATTGGTTTGAACCTCAACTTCTAATATATAAAGGATTATAATTATGAGAAATATATTAATAAAGACTGCAGTTGCCGGTTTCCTCTGCTTGGGATTGGCTTCTTGCGCAGACGATTTGAATATCAGCTCAATTGATCCTCAGTCATCACCTAGTTATGATGCCGACGGTCTTTTAGCTAAACAATATGCCACACTTGGTCTGACAGGTCAGGCAGGTCCTGCAGGAAAGGGAGATATGAGCCAGGATGAGGGTGAAAGCGGTTTCTATCGTGTCATCTTCAATCTTCAGGAGCTTTGCACCGATGAGGTTATCTGGGCTTGGCAGACTGATACAGATATCCCTTCCCTCACCAATATTGCATGGAACTCAAGTTCAGTACGTGCCAACTGGGCATACCAGCGCCTGGCATACGACATCACCCTTCACAACCAGTTTATCAGTGAGCAAACTGGCAAGATGAGCGATGACGTCATTGCAGAGGTTCGTTTCCTCCGCTGCTTGAACTACTATTATTTCCTTGATCTCTTCCACAAGGCACCTTTCAAGGATACATTTGATAGCGAACTGCCTGTTGAGAAAACCGGTAAGGATCTCTACGACTGGATTGACAAGGAGTTGACCGCCATTGAGCCACAGCTCAAGGAAGTTGGTGCTTACAATGACGAAAAAGGCTTTGGCCGTGCAGACCGTGGTGCAGCTTATGCCCTCCATGCTCGTCTGGCTCTGAACTCTGCAGTTTACACAGATGGCCAGGTAAAGGATTTCGCCAAGGCAAAGGACTACTGTGACAAGATTCTCAATAGTGGAGCTTACGCATTGTCAACCGAGACAAAGAATGGATTCTCAGGCTATGAGCAGGTATTCATGGGCGACAACGACCAGAACACCCAGGCTATGAAGGAGATTATCTTCCCTATCCGCCAGGATGGCAAGAAGACTCAGGAATACTCAGGTTCTACATACCTCGTAGCATCTATGCGAACTTCAGGAATGCCAAATTCATTCACCAGCAACTATTGGAGCTGCAACTTCGCCCGCAAGGACTTGGTTGAGAAATTCTTCCCTAATGACAATATCCCTATGGCAGGTGAAAGCGATGCGCTGAAGGATGCCACCGAGGAGCAGGTTATCGCAAAGGATGAAGAATTGCACGTAACCACAAAGGATGTCATCAACAAAGCTGGTGATGACCGTGCCATGTTCTACATGGGTGTAGGTGGCGGCATCCGCACACTCAGCCCTGGCAAGCAGATTACAGGTTTCACAAATGGTGCTTCTATCGTAAAATGGCAGAATCGCCATGCAGACGGTTCCGACATCCACGATGGTACATTCATGGATACAGATATTCCATTGTTCCGTTTGGCTGAGATTTACCTGACACGTGCAGAAGCTAACTATCGTTTGGGAAATACAACAGATGCTCTCGCAGATATCCAGACTATCCAGAAGCGTGCTAATCGCAAGGAGATTTCTGGAGCTGTCGATGAACAGACTTTGATTGATGAGTGGTGCCGTGAGTTCTATGTAGAAGGCCGTCGTCGTTCTGATTTGATCCGCTTTGGTCTCTTCTCTGGTTCCAAGTATCTTTGGGACTTCAAGGGAGGTGTAGCAGGAGGTATCGGTATCGAGTCTAAGTTCAACGTATATCCTATCCCTGTTACCGACATTGCAGGTAATCCTAACATGACTCAGAACCCTAATTACTAATCTTAGTAAATCGGGGATTCTTCGGAATAAAGAACTATAATTGATTAAAGAATACAATTATGAAAAAGATATTTTTAAAATTGATGCTGTTGCCTGCAATGGTTTTGCCTTTGCTCTTCACTTCATGCTCTGACGACAATGACAGCAATCCTACATTGGATTTAAATCATGCTGCAGACGGATTTGTATTGAATACACCAGCATACGCAGAAAACAATACATACGACTTGGCAAGTGCCAACAACTTGACCTTGTCTTGTTCACAGCCAAACTATGGAGGTATTCCATACGTGGTTCGCTACTATGTGCAGGTTGCACTCGATCAGAAGTTCCTGACAGATACAACAGCTACACATAAAGAATTGTCAACCTCTTACACCACAGCCAAGATGGCTGTGGATGCAGCAGAGTTGAACTCTACACTCGTTGATATGTTCCAGGCAGCCAACCCAGACACAAGCGTGCCAGAAACAATGCCTGTATATGTAAGATTGCGTGCTGTCATAGATGGCACAGCCGACCCTTATCTTGGTCAGAGTTATTCCAACATCATAACCCTGCCTTCAGTGAAGGCTACTTACAAGGCTCCAGATGCTAAGTATCCAGAGAACCTGTTCGTAGTTGGTTCTTCTATCCAAGAGGCTTGGAGCAGCTGGAAGCCAGTGGCTCCTGTATATGGTATGGCAGGCAACTATTATACCATGGTTTATGTTCCTGATGGCGGTTCATTCAAGTGGGGTACATACGAGAATGACTGGCGTGGCTTTAGCCGTCTGGCTGCTGTCAACGATAATGCTGGTGCTGAATTCTCAGAGGATGGCGACGGAAACCTGAAGGTTGCTCATGGCGGCTGGTTCGTTCTCCACTTCGTTGGTGAAATGTCAGCAGACAAGAAGAACATCAACTACTCACTGAATGTTTATCCTGGTGCTGCTTACATCATCGGTGCTGCTGCTGGTGGCAATTGGGACGACGCTTCTGCCGCTTGGGCTATGACAGCTCCTGCAGACCAGACTGGCGAATGGGTATCTCCAGCCTTCGGTGGTGATGGCGAGCTCCGCACATATATCAAGATTCCAGGAATCGACTGGTGGCGTACAGAGTACACTATCTTCAAGGGCAACTGCTTCTGGAGAAACATGAACATTGTTAATTCTTGGTCTGAGGCTGGTGAAGGTTACTCTGTAACTTGCACAGCAGGACAGAAGCTCTATGTCAACTTCGACAAGAACACAGCAGAAGTTAAATAATTAAAAACATGAACACAATGAAAAAGACATTATTATATAGCTTAGCAACAATGGCAAGTCTCGCACTTGCCAGCTGCGCTGGCGACTACGACGACTGGGCTAACCCACAGGCCAACGAGCAGGAAGCATCTGCTGCCAAGTATGGGGTAACCTTTGCCAATGGTTCTGAGGCAGAAGGCAGCATGGCTGATGAAGATGGTATCATCAATCTCGTAACAGTCAATTCTACAGATGCCAATGTCTCTGGTTTCACCCTCCAAGATTTCAAGGTGAACGGAGTAGCTGTCAATGGAACAATGGTTGGCAACAGCGTTCAAGTAAGTGCTTCTGAATTGGAGAAACTCGTTTGCGAGCAGAATAAGTCTCGTGCTTCTGTTGCTCGCGACCTGAAAGTGGAGACACAAGTTTCTATCAATCTCGCTTCTGGTGATGCGGTAAGCATTACTACCAAGGGCGAGACTACAGGTAAGTTTACTCCAACAGCAACACCTCAACTCGATGAGAAGGGCTACTACATGCTCGGTCAGGTAAACGGAAATGAGTGGGATGCAAAATCTCCTGTCTGGATGAACAAGATTAGCGATGGAGTTTATCAGTTGAAGGTTACAACTACTGCAGACAAAAACTGGTTTAAGTTCTATGCTGGAAGCAACTTCGTAAGTGAAGACTGGGATTCCATCAACAAGGGAGCCTTGGGCTGCAAGGAGAACGGTTCAGAAGACACATTCGGATACATTCTCTATGATGGCGATTCATGGGGTGAACTTCAGACTCCAGTAATCCCAGGCGCAGGTACATGGATTGTTACTCTTGATATGAACAACCTTACTTACACTGTAGGCAAGCCAGTACTCTATATGGCAGGTGATGCTAATGGATGGGCAACAAATGACTACCTCGCAGGTGAGGATGGTGTACACTTTACTGGTTTCATGTACTTGAACCAGAATGGTTTCAAGTTCTGTACTCAGCCAGAGTGGAAGGGCACCAACTATGGCGCAGACTTCAATACTGCTGCTGATGCAGCCAACATCACCATGACAGAAGAAGCCGGTTACTACAAAGTAGATGTTGATTTGGAAAGCAAGAGCTATGTTCTGACTCCTATCACAACTATTGGTATCATTGGTAGCGCATCCCCTAATGGTTGGGATTCAGACGTAGATATGACATACGTTCCTTACAATGCAGAAACAAAAGCACTTGGCTACTGGGAGGCAAAGGACATCACATTGGCTTCTGGTGAAATCAAGTTCCGTGCCAACGACGACTGGGCTATCAACTGGGGTGGCGATGTAAATGCTCTTACCCAAGGCGGTGGCAACATCTCTGTAGATGCTGGTACTTACGACATCAAGCTCTATGCATGGGCTAATGGCTATGCAAAGTGTGTAATGACAAAGAAGTAAGCATTTGCTTCATCAAATAAACTAAATATCAATAGGCGGCTCTCAATTCCGGGAGTCGCCTATTTTTTTTCTTTATCACCCTCCCTATATTTTTCCCAAAAGCCTTGGAAGTTACGAGGAAAAGTCGTATCTTTGCACCGAATAAGTACAACATTTATATTTTTATGATTATGAGAACAGGCGACAAAGTATTAATATCTCCAGACTTGACACATGCCAAAGACTGGACACAGGGCGAAGTGATTGAAGTTGAGAACAATCCTTTCGTAGGAATTGTCATCTCCGCAAAAACCGCAGATGGGAACATATTCTTTGGATATAAGGACTTATTTGAACCAGCAAAGGAGGCAGTATGTACGCACTAGCATCTGATATGGTTATTTCCGATTTACAAAAATACTATGGCGAACCTTACAACAAGGCTTACTACGAAATAAAAGAGCTTCTAAAGAAGAATGGTTTCGAGTGGGTGCAAGGCAGTACATACATGACGATGAATGATGATTTGACTGCACTTGTAAAAACTGTTATGGAGCTTTCTAAAATAGAGTGGTTTAAGAAATCCGTCAGAGATCTAAGAGGATTCAAAGTTGAAAGTTGGTCGAACTTTACTGATTTAGTTAAAAATTCATAGAATAGGCGACTCTCCTCCAATCCGGGAGCCGCCTATTTTCTTTTTTGCGCTAACCCACAACATTTCCCCATAAACATTTGGTGGTTACGAGGAAAAGTCGTATCTTTGCGGCAGCATTAAAAATAACATTAAAAGTAAAGCAATATGGATGTAGCTATAAATAATATAACAACAACAATAACTGTTCCGCAAGTTGACTTCAACTTATTAAAGGAACTGGCAAAGAAGTTTGGCTGGGTTATTCAAACCGAAAAGAAAAGTGGCATTGAAGAAGCCCTAGAAGATGTTAAAGCTGGAAGAGTATATCATGCAAAAGATGCTCACGACTTAATCAAACAGTGCTTAGAATGAAATACTCTATTGACTTTACAAACAAATTTAAAAAGTCTCTGCGAAAAGGAGTGAAACGTGGTCTAGATCCAACCCTCATTGAAAAAGCCGTAGAGAAACTAGCCAAAGAGGGGAAACTGCCACCATCATATAAATCGCATAAACTTCATGGAAACCTAGAAGGTATCTGGGAGTGTCACATAACCCCAGATTGGTTGATGCTGTGGGAACAAAACGATGAAAAACTAACCTTGCTGTTTCTCAACAATGGAACCCATAGCGATTTGTTTTAATAAAATAGCCTTACAAGTTAAATGTGATGAAAATATCTCTTAAGGGAAGAATTTATTTCCCTTAAGGAAAAAACAAATATCCTTAAGGGAAAAAATATTCAATCTCTTCTTTCCCTATTTTCCGGGAGTTTCTCCTTGACTGTCTCTTTCTGGAATATTATTTACATACCGTAATCTATATGCCAGCAGAATTATGACTGGACTATAATGTGATTCCCCCTCTCACCAGCCATTTCGCAAAGAAGCGGTCGCTTACTAAATAGCCGTTTGGGGTCTTGCTTACCAGCAGCTTATCCACCAATGCCTTTAATGCCGTCTTCACGCTGCTCGTGGCAGGAAGATGGTGGGTGCTGATAAACTGCTGGCTCAATGGCGAAGATACCAGGCTCTCACTAGCTATAGCCAGCAACAGCTTCTGCTGGTTCTCCGTAAGCCAGGCACAATAATTCTGATAAACCATCGTTCAATGTTGCCATATTATTGCTTTAATCTTATTGTTTTCGTTACACTTGCAACCATTGCGCTTTTTACGCAACGCAAATTACGCAATAAAAAACGAGATAGCCAAATGTTTTCTAGTTTTTTTATAATAATTATCTCCTAAAGCCGCCTCAAATGCACAGACAACGGAATAAACAAAAATACTTCACACTACACTACAGCGGAAAGGTTAAGGCAGAAGCTGCTAACCCAGGGCATAAAAAAATCTGTGTAAATCTGTGAAATCCGTGGGACATAAAAAAACTCCCACAGATTCACACAGATTCATTATCTTTAACCCAAGTTTTACATAGCCAAAAAAATAATTTTTTCATCAAATTATTGCCACATCTATCACACTTACACTTAACTCATTGATTATAAGCAAATAATGCGTGGCAATAAGGGATTTTTTATTGCCACCTTATTGCCACGCATTACCACGCTTACGCCCTGAACCAGATACGAAAATTCAGATAAGATACTTTTTTCGAATGAGGCTTACTTAAGGTTGAAGTAAGGCTTACGTAATGTTGGAGTAAAGCTTACGTAACATTTAACTAAGGCTCATTTGAACTTCAAATAAGGCTCACTTGAACTTCAACTGAGGCTTACTTGAACTTCAACTGAGGCTTACTAGATGGGAATCAGGATGCTTCTGAAATTACGTCCCGACGTATCTTGTACTACGTCGGGATGCATCTTTTACTACATCGGGACGTATCCGATGCTACGTCGGGACGCATCTTTTACTACATCGGGACGTATCCGATACTACGTCGGGATGCATCTTTTACTGCGTCGGGACGTATCTGATGCTACGTCGGGACGCAATTTCTACTGCATCGGGTGAGATTTTACGGAAAAAGAAATGAAATCGATAAATATGCAAACGTTTGCACAGATCTTTTGCTTGATTTACATCATATTTGCGCATACCTATTGGAATAAATCGTAACTTTGCAACAAATAAACAAAACATCTTAATCCTTGAATATGAAGAAGATATACTCTACACTCGTTGCCCTACTGGCAACCGCAAATATGTTTGCCCAGGGTTGGCCAGCCAACCATAGCGGCGTGATGCTGCAGGGATTCTACTGGGATTCCTTCAGCGATTCCAAGTGGACCCATCTCGAAGCGCAGGCTCCTGAGCTGGGACAGTACTTCAATCTCGTATGGATTCCACAGAGTGCCAACTGTGGCGGCAAGTCAATGGGTTACGATGACCTCTACTGGTTTTCCAACTACGAAAGTTCTTTCGGAAGTGAAAGAGAACTCCGCTCTCTCATCAAGACCTTCAAGAATAACGGCATCGGAACCATCGCCGACGTGGTAATCAACCACCGTAAGAACGTATCAACCTGGTTTGACTTCCCGGTAGAAACCTACAAGGGAGTGACTTACGAGATGAAATCAACCGATATCTGTGCCAACGATGATGGCGGCAAGACCAAGAAAGAGGCTGATAAGCAGGGCGTAAAGCTCAGCAGCAACAACGATACCGGCGACGATTGGAGCGGCATGCGCGACCTTGACCACAACAGCACGAACGTGCAGACCATCGTGAAGGCTTATCTAGACATGCTCCTCAACGACTTCGGCTATGCCGGATTCCGCTATGATATGGTAAAGGGATACAGCGGCAAGTTTACAGGCATCTACAACGATGCAGCCAAACCGACCTATTCGGTAGGAGAATATTGGGATGGAATATCAAAAATCAAGAACTGGCTCGAAGCAACCAAGGTGAATGATAAAATTACAAGTGCAGTCTTCGACTTCCCTTTCCGCTATGTGGTACGTGATGCCATCAAAGCCAACTGGTCAACCGTAAAGACCGACGGCTTGGCTAACGACCCGGCTTACAAGCAGTATGCCGTGACCTTCGTAGAGAATCACGACGTAGAAGATCGCGGAACAACCCAAGGTTATACTCCCGACCCTATCCGCAAAGATACCCTGGCAGCCAATGCCTACATCCTGGCATCCTGCGGAACTCCATGCGTATTCTACAAGCACTGGATTGACTGCAAGCAGGATATCAAGGCGATGATCAACGCACGCCAGCTGGCTGGTATCACCAACACCAGCAATACCACCTTCAATGCCTTCAGGGGAGAAGGATATAACGGCATCAGGACCGTAGGCGACAAGGCAACATTGATTGCCATCGTAGGTCCTAACGCCAAGAAGTATGCAGCACCAAACACATACGCCGAACTGCTGAACGGCTACCACTACCGCTATTTCATGCCTAAGAAGGCAAACGTGGCTTGGGTGGATTTGGCTTCCGGTGATTACGAAGGCACGATGAAAGCAAAGCTCGTGGCTGTAAGCAACGCAGACGATGCACAGTTGGTTTATACAACCGATGGCACAGAGCCAACAGCCAGCAGCAAGAAGGCTAAGAGCGGTGAGGAGCTGGAGATTCCTTTCGGCGAGACAACCCTGAAGGTGGGCTTGCTGATGAATGGTGCTGTCAGCGGTATTCTTACCCGTAACTATAAGGTAGAAAAGCCTACTGCTTTCGACCCATACGATATCACCGTATATGCCAACGCAGACCAGGTAGGATGGAAAGATGGCTTCAACTTCTGGGCATGGTGCGATTCTCCAAAGGAAAACCTGACCGTGAAGGGTGTTTGGCCTGGCGACAAGATGACCCAAAGCAAAGTGATTGAAGGCAAGAAATGGTATTATCAAACTTACAAGATCAAGAGCAAGAACTACATGGTTTCCTTCGTATTCAGCACCGGCACCGGTTCGCCACAGACCGTTGATTTCACGAATATCAACAAGGATACCTATCTGGAGGTTCTGAATGAGAAGAACAATGACGGTCTCTATAAGATCAAGGATGTTACGGCTGATATGCCAACTACAGGCATCACCGCAGCTCCTACCATTGACAATACGGCGAGTAAAGACAACGCATGGTATACCCTGAGCGGCATGAAGATGATGCAGAAGCCTAACCAGCCAGGCATCTATATCCACCAGGGCAAGAAACAGATTATTAAATAAAAGTATCAATCATACGATAAGTAATCAATCGAAAAAAGAGGACCTTAAGAGTCCTCTTTTTTTATTTTGTGATTACTTTATCTTTGTCTCTGGTCAGCACCCCACATCAGCTTCTCTCTCAATGTAGAGAAATATCTCTGGTTCCGCTGCTTTACTATTTTAATGGCATGTGGTGCCTTACGGATAATCAGGCGGGTCTGCTCGGTCATGCGTTCGCTTCGTCCGTCAATAGCCACGAGATAATTATGGCTGCGGCTCTCCACATCCAGCACGATCTCCGCCGTATCATTGATGACAATAGGACGGATATTCAGACTGTGAGGAGCAACGGGAGTCAGACAGAGACTACCACTCTGCGGAATGATGATAGGTCCGCCATTAGAGAGATTATATGCAGTAGAGCCCGTAGGAGTAGTCACGATAAGACCATCCGCCTGATAAGTGACCAGGAACTCCCCATCCACCTGGGTACGGATAGAAATCATCGAAGCATCATCCCTTTTCAATACCGCAATATCGTTCAAGGCGAAAGGATTTCCCGCCAAGACGCCGCCTTCAGCCTCTACCTGAATCACCGCATGGTCCTCTATCAGGCAATCACCAGCATACAGACTGTCCAGCGCCGTTTCTATCTCACTAGGCAACACATCGGCAAGGAAACCCAGACGGCCCATATTCACACCAAGAATAGGAGTTTCCTTTGCTCCCACCCTGCTCGCCGCCTTCAGGAAGGTACCATCACCGCCCATAGAGATGACATAGTCTACATCAAAGTTGTAGTCCTCGAATACGCCGGAAGCCTTTACCTCAAGATGCTCCATCTTGGTAAGAAAATCGTAGAAGAGGCTTTCAAAATAAACTTCAGCTTCCTTCTTTTCCAGATAAGAAAGGATTTTCTCTATCGAAGCACTCTTCTTGGCTTGATATTCATTGCCAAAAATTGCGAATTTCAAATGTTGTTGTCCCATTTATTTTGTTATTTCAATTATTATTCTTACTTTTGCAAAGGTAATAATATAATTCGAATAACAAAACAAAAAACGAATAAATTATGGCAAAGGTATATGAATTTCTTGCCAATGGCTTCGAGGAAATCGAAGGTTTGGCTCCAGTAGACATCCTCCGCAGAGGGGGTGTAGACATCAAGACCGTCAGTATTACAGGTAGTGAATGGGTAGAGACTTCTCATGGAGTCACCATCAAGGCTGACCTGAAGTTCGAGGATATCCAGAGCTTTGAGGATGCCGATATGTTGCTCCTTCCTGGTGGAATGCCGGGCAGCAGCCACCTCAATGAGCATGAAGGCGTTCGCCAGGCGCTCATCGCACAGCACAAGGCTGGCAAACGGATCGGTGCTATCTGCGCAGCCCCTATGGTTCTGGCAAGCACTGGCATTCTCGAAGGCAAGAAGGCAACCTGCTATCCTGGCTTCGAGCAGTATTTCAGCGAGAATACAGAATATACAGCTACCCTCTTCCAGGAGGATGGCAACGTGATTACGGGCGAAGGTCCTGCCGCCACCCTTCCATACGCCTATAAGATATTGAGCTACTTCGCAGGCAAGGAAACCGTGGCAGCCCTGCAGGATGGCATGATGTACACCCACCTGATGGAGAGCAAATAATAATTATAAATTATTAATTATCAATTATAAATTCCATCATGGATTACGTAATCATAGTAGCCGGAGGCAAGGGCCTCCGCATGGGAAGTGAGATTCCGAAGCAGTTCTTGCCTGTAGCCGGCAAGCCTATCCTGATGAGAACCATTGAGCGTTTTCATGAATACAACCCTGAGCTGAGCATCATCCTGGTTCTCCCGGAGAGCCAGCAGGAATACTGGCATCAGCTCTGCGAAGAATATCATTTCGACATCAAGCACCAGATAGCCAACGGTGGCGACACCCGATTCCAGTCTTCCAAGAATGGACTTTCGCTCATTCCTGACAATGAGGATGGCGTAGTGGGTATTCACGATGGCGTCCGACCATTCGTTTCTACGGATGTGATTGAGGAATGTTTCGAGACGGCTCGCGAGGAATATGCAGCCATCCCGGTATATGCTGTAACCGATACCTTGCGCTACATCGACCAGCACGGCGGTGGCAAGAACGTGCTTCGCAGCGACTACCGTGTGGTGCAGACACCTCAGACCTTCGATATCGGTCTGGCGAAACAGGCATTCAACCAGGAATACAAGGAGCAGTTTACTGACGATGCATCGGTCATAGAAAGTCTCGGTTGCCAGGTAGCAATGGTAGAAGGTAATCGCGAAAACATCAAGATTACCACCCCGTTTGACATCAAGATAGCAGAAGCTCTCCTGAAATAGATACCAATACTGCCGCTATCGCAAGTGAGGTCCCACACGCCCTGTTTTAGGGCAAAAGCTTTATTAATCATCTGGTTTGAAGGCTTTTGTCCTTACAGGGCGCAAAGGTGCATTCCGTTAATACTGCCCCTTCCCCTCGCAAACGCCATAGCAGTTTTTGGCAGGTCTAGCAACATCGCATTTTACGATGCCGCTAGACTTAATATGCAGTCTCACAGCGTTATCCGCTTTTTTATATCCCAGCACATCACACTTGACAGGGCGAGCAGCCTTGCTGCCCCCTTCACTTCGACCAGTGACCGTTGGTTCTGGGCGAAGATGGTTACAGTGGTTACGGTTACAGAAGTTACAGTTTTCAGCGGAGGGGGTATAAGGGATTTCGAGAACTTTCAGATTGTAAGTAATAATAATAGATAATAATATATATATATTTATATATATTATTATCTCCTTCTAA
>NZ_JBNPLT010000022.1:0-58866 GCF_050313615.1 Prevotella sp. SGI.167
TGGGGGGGGGACGCAAAATAGGCAAAAATCTGCAAATATGACTGCCGTCAAAAAAAGAAAATGCAAACATCTGCAAAATCGATTTTCCAGTTCTTTGCACGTTTACACTTTTTAACGCAGATTTTTGCCATTCTTGCAATCGCTGAGAAGCGAGCAAGGAATGAATCTGTTGTGCTCTTTAGTGATGCTCATTGTTATTTCTATTGCTTTTTTGAGAACCGTATTTGATGACAAGGTTTCATTGTCGGAAGATAAAAGGTTTAGTTTAGGTTATGGATATTTAATATGGGTATAAACTAAACTATTCTTTGTTCAAGTAAACCGAGTTTCCCTTCTCTCTTTTTTGACGGCAAAAGACTATTCGATTTACAGGCTTTTGGTGCAAACCTAATAACCTTTTCCTTATATCCAGCCTTATTTTCCTTTTTATGAGGTCATTTTGAAAACATAAATTCGGCAACAAATCAACATTATTGCCGAACTTATATAAAGCTGAAGATATGTCTTATCCTATCTTCATGATGGCTTCAAGTACCTTCTTGGGAGTTATCTTCGCATAGTTCTGTGTGCTTGAAACCTGCCTATGGCCAAGAAGCGCGGTAATCGTGTATATGTCAACTCCTTTATCCAGAAGTTGCATGGCGAATGTGTGGCGAAGGAAGTGAAAGGTGACATTAATAAAAAGGCTATCTACGAGCCTATTTGCAAGTCCCGAAGACTGCCAAAGGTTTTAATAAGTTGGTTCTATCATGCTGAATATAGTTAAAATCCATATAAATGGGGATTGTGCAGTATCGATAAAAGCTATACCTTTGCAGCGTAAAAACAAACCAAGACAAAAAGAAATGAAATTGAAGTTTACATTATTAATGATGTTATTTTGCCCGTTTAGTGTCTTTGCTGACGAGATAGAAGAGGAGACAGATACGACGGTGGCCCGCTATGTAGATATGGAAGGTGTGGAAGTGATAGGCTTCAAACAAGATGCTCCCAGACGCGAAGCGATCTCGGAAACCGTTCTTTCCAGTTTTTTTGTGCGTCAGACGGAGATGACTAGTATAAAGGATCTAGGATACACGGTGCCAAATTTCTATATACCGGAATACGGTAGCCGACAGACATCGCCCGTATTTGTGCGTGGCGTAGGATCGAAGACCAATGGTCCCACCGTGGGATTTTATGTGGATGGCGTGCCTCACATGGAGCGCTCTGCTTTCGATGACGACCTGTTTGACTTGTCGTCTCTGGAGGTGTTGCGTGGACCGCAGGGCACACTTTACGGACGTAATTGTATCGGTGGTATCATCAATGCCTATACCCACTCGCCATTCGATTATCAGGGTACACGGGTGAAGCTTGGCTATGGTCGTTACAACGATGCCGTTGTGAATGCCTATCATTATAATAAGGTAAGCGACAAGTTTGGATTTGCCGTGAACGGCAGCTATCATCATAACGATGGTTTCTTCCGCAATGCGTTCGATGGTAGTAAGGTTGACAAGTTCAACGAGGGCTATCTGCGTGGCAGAGTGTTTTGGAGACCTGCCCAGCGTTGGCAGATTACTGCTGACATCAGCTATCGTAACAGCGATCAGGGTGGTTATCCTTATGCCATTTATGATGCAGAGACTGGTGAGACTGGTGAGATCAACTACAACCGCTACAGCTCCTATTTGCGCCAGATTACCACCGCGGGTCTGAATGCCTGCTATACGGGCAACGGATTTAGCCTGAACAGTCAGACTGCCTATCAGTATATAGATGATCAGATGGGTATCGACCAGGATTTTTCGCCGAAGGATCTCTATTGGGTGAAACAGGGTGTGCGTCAGAATATCTTTAGTGAAGAACTGACCCTGAAATCGACAAGCGATAGTCGTTATCAGTGGATGGTGGGTGCCTTCTTCTTCAGCGACAGCTATAAAAAGAATCTCAGTACGACCTACATTGCTCAGGATTACTGCACCCCGAAGTTCTACGACTCGCCTACCACGGGTGTGTCAGTCTATCACCAGTCGTCATTAAGAATCGTAGGCGGATTGAAAGCTCGTGTGGGTCTGCGTTTCGACTACGAACATGCCAAGGAGGACTATCAGGCCTATCGCACTGCTGCCTGGGCTACGACATTGGGTAATCTTGAGGATACTTATAATAGCAAGCTTAACTTTACGCAGCTGACACCGAAGTTCTCGATAGAATACCTGACCACCGAAGAACAACTCTTCTACGTCTCGGTGACAAGAAGTTATAAGACGGGTGGCTTTAATTCCACTTTCCTTCAGGATGATGAGCGCACCTATGACCCGGAGTACAACTGGAATTACGAGGTGGGTACCAAGACATCGTTCTTCGACCATGCCCTGCAGATGGAACTGACACTCTTCTACGTAGATTGGCACCATCAACAGATCACTCAGACCGTACCAGGCGTAGGCAATATCACCCGCAATGCAGGTCACTCCGACAGTAAGGGCGTGGAATTGTCGTTGATAGCCCGTCCGGTACAACCGTTGACGCTGAGACTGAGCTATGGCTATACTTATGCCCGCTTCTTGGATTATCAGAAGAGCGAGACCGTGAGTTACACAGGTAACATGCTGCCGCTTGTGCCGCGACACACGTTGTCGTTGAACGGCAGTTATACCATCACGCCGCGTCAGGGCATCATGGACCGTTTGGTACTGAGTGTCGGTCTGAACGGTATGGGAAAGATCTACTGGAATGAGGACAATCTGGTAAGCCAGCGCTTCTATGCCTTGTTGAACGCCAAGGCGAGTGCCACCTTCGGCCCTGTGACATGGGAGTTGTGGGGCAAGAACCTGACAGATACCGACTACCTGACCTATTACTTCAAGGATAGTGCTGCCTATGGTCAGAAAGGACGTCCTGTCTCTTTCGGAACTTCTCTGATATTTGATATATAAATAAGGTATGCAACAAGGAAACCAAGAAAACAACCATATCAGTCGTGACGGCAGAGGCATTGGATTACCGATGTTCTTCTGTCTTTATATTGCCCAAAGTCTCCCTTCCAGCTTCTTCGCTACCGCCTTACAGGTGATGATGCGTGAGGCTCATTATTCGCTGGCCACCATCGGACTGTTGCAGCTGGTGAAGTTGCCTTGGGTCCTGAAATTCCTCTGGTCACCCATCGTCGATCGTCGTTGTCTGACGGGACGTGACTTCCGCCGCTGTATCATCGGCAGCGAGTGTGTCTATGCCCTGTTTATCATCTTGGCAGGCCTATTGGATATCGGCGACAACCTGTATCTGATCATTGCCTTAGTGTGCCTGTCGCTGGTGGCATCTGCTACTCAGGATATCGCTACTGATGCCTTGGCCATCCTGATGCATGGCGGAAGGGATAAGAGTATGGTGAACAGTATGCAGTCGATGGGTAGCTTCGGGGGTGTCTTGGTGGGTAGCGGTCTATTGCTGGTGGTACTCCATGAGTATGGCTGGCAGACGGTGACGATGTGCTTGGGTGTATTTGTGTTACTGATGTTGGTGCCGCTTATCATGAGGCGTGATACCGGGATGATAGTCAAGAACCCTCAAGAACGGGCGCGGCTGACGGACTTTGCCTCGTTTTTCACGCAGCGCAGTATCTGGAGACAGATCGGCTTCCTGTTGCTCTATTATGCCAGTATCGTGGGTATCTTGTCGATGATGCGCCCCTGGCTGGTTGACCTGGGCTATTCCATGAAGGAGATTGGTGTGATGAGTGGCATCGTGGGCACTTCTGCGGCATTCTGCGCCTCCTTTGGTGCCGGATTCATTGTGCGCCGTATCGGCATCTACACAGCCCGACTGCTCTTCGCCTGCTTTGTCCTGTTGACAACCGTCTATTTCCTCACCATGTCCTATCTCGAGCAGCCTTCAACACTGTTGCTCTACTTGGGCATCGTGCTAATGTGGGCCAGCTACGGTATGGCCACCATCGTGGTCTATACCTCAGCGATGGAGTGCGTGCGTAAGGGGCGCGAAGGTACCGACTTCACCATCCAGACCGTACTGACCCACCTGAGTGGTATCATCATGGCAGCTGTCAGCGGCAGCATGGCCGACCACTTCGGCTATCATGGCCTTTTCCTCACAGAATGCTTTATCGCAGCCCTGTCGCTGCTTTATATATTAACCGTTTTCAGAAAGAAAAATGCAGCCTGAGATTATTCAAAAATACAACCGTCCAGTACCGCGATACACGAGTTATCCGCCAGCCAACTATTTTGGCGAGTTTTCCGAAACCGATTATCTGTGTGCCGTCAACGCATCGGATTCGGCCCGTCAGAATCAGATATCGTTTTATCTGCATATTCCCTTCTGTCGTCACCTGTGTCATTACTGTGGCTGTAACTCCTATCCTGCTGCTAAGCCAGAGACGGTGGAGGCCTATGTGGGGGCGCTGCATCGGGAGATCGACCTGGTGGCCCGTCATATTGACAACAGTCGGCAGATCTCACAGATACACTATGGTGGTGGCAGTCCGACGTCGATTCCCATTCCGATGCTCAAGGAACTCAACGATCATCTGCTCAGTATTGCACCCACGATAGCAAGTCCTGAGATTGCGATTGAGTGCCATCCTGGCTATCTGTCCGAGCACGACTGGCAACAGCTCACCGCATGCGGATTTACCCGCTATAGCATTGGTATTCAGGATATGAAAGAAGAGGTGCTGAAAGCAGTCAACCGTCGTCCGTCACTGTTGCCCTTACAAGAGATCCTCCAGATTCTGAGGGCCTCGGGAGCGACTGTCAACTTTGACTTTATCTATGGATTGCCATTACAGAGCGTGGACTCCTTCCGAAAGACCATCGAACAGGCTTCAGCGTTGCGCCCTGACCGTCTGGTCACATTCTCCTATGCCCATCTACCCAAACTCTTCCCCCGTCAGCAGATACTCGATCGTATGGGCTTGCCTGCGACGGAAGAGAAAAACCGGATGTATGAGACAGCCTCGGAGATATTAAGGCAGGCAGGCTATCAGAGCATCGGACTGGATCACTTCGTGCTGCCGGATGATGAACTCTACACAGCCCTGCAGACGGGAAGGCTGCATCGTAACTTCCAGGGCTACTGCACCCGTCGCACCACAGCGCAGGTCTATGCCTTCGGCGTGACCGCCATTAGTCAGCTCGACGATGCCTATGCCCAGAACGGACGCGAAATCAAAGCCTATATCGAAACGATTGGCAAGGACCGTCTCTACACTAGTCGTGGCTACCAGCTCTCAGCAGAGCAGAAGCTGATCCGTGAAGTGGTGGAGACGCTGATGTGTAACTACACTCTCGACTGGAACGATGTGGCAGAGCGGACGGGCACATCCGTCGCCCAGCTGCGCAAGACCTGTCATTACGACGAGGAACGTCTGAGGGAAATGGCATCCGACGGTATTCTGGTGTTTGACGACCATCACATCACCGTCAATACCGACGGCCGTCCGTTTGTGCGCTGTGTGGCTGCCGCCCTCGACCCGTTGATGCAGCATACAGACAAACATTTTTCTAATCCCATTTAAAAAAGCTATTGATCATGCAGAATCGAGGAATTGTCATTATAGGAGCCGGTCTGACAGGACTCAGCACGGCCCACAACCTGAAGAAAAAAGGCCACGATGTCGTGATTGTCGAAAAAGAAAGTAGGATCGGAGGCCAGATCCGAACTTATCAGGAGGATGGCTTTGTGTTTGAGAGCGGCCCCAATACGGGTGTGGTATCCTTCCCTGAGGTCGTGGAACTGTTCAATGATCTGGCTGGTGACTGTGAACTGGAGATTGCCAGGGAATCCTCGAAACGGCGTCTTATCTGGAAGGGCAACCAGTTTCATGCGCTGCCGTCGGGTCCGTTGAGTGCCATCACCACACCGCTGTTCCGTCTATCCGACAAATTCCGAATCCTTGGAGAGCCTTGGCGCAAACGAGGCACTGATCCTGATGAACCGGTAGGTGCCTTGGCGCAACGTCGTCTGGGTAAGTCGTTCTACGAATATGCCGTCGATCCGTTTGTGTCAGGTGTCTATGCTGGCGATCCGATGAAGCTCACCACCCGTTATGCCCTGCCGAAACTCTATAATCTCGAAGCCAACTACGGCAGTTTCATCCGTGGTGCGATGGCGAAGGCCAAAGAGCCCAAGACGGATCGCGACAGACTGGCCACCAAGAAGGTGTTCTCGGCTGTGGGCGGCTTGAGTCAGATGGTAGATGCGATGGCCAAAGGACTTGATATCATCCTCGATGCCAATAATGTAAAAATACGGCCTGCAGATGGGGGAGAGTGGTCTGTCACCTTCAACGGCTCGGAGGAAATCAGATGCCAGCGCGTGGTCACCACCGTGGGCTCCTATGCCCTGCCGGCATTGCTGCCATTTATCCCTGCTGAGCGACTCAAACCATTCACCCAGTTGTTCTATGCGCCCATTATTCAGGTCTGTGTCGGCATCCGTGATGCCAGGGGTTTGGACTTCCCCGCTTTCGGTGGTCTGGTACCCAGCAAGGAACAGAAACGTGTGCTTGGAATCCTCTTCCCGTCATCATGCTTCGAAGGCCGTGCGCCAGAGGGCGGAGCACTTTACTCATACTTCATCGGAGGTGCCCGTCATACCGACTATTTGCAGAAGAGCGACGACGAGATTCGTCAGATCGTATTGGAAGCCTTCCACTCGATGCTGAAATATCCGTCAGATGTACAACCCGACTTCATCCGGATCTTCCGTCACCAACATGCCATTCCCCAGTACTGGAGCGACAGTGGAGAACGGTTCAGACTGATCGAGGAACTACAAAACCAATACAAGGGACTGGTGTTGGCTGGTAACATGCGCGACGGTATTGGTATGGGTAACCGCATCCATCAAGGCGCTGCGATTGCTGAAACATGGAAATAAGATCTAACCAAAAGAATAAAATATGTATTTCACAGGTATTATCATAGCCGCGATGACCTTTCTAACGATAGGTCTCTGGCATCCTATCGTCATCAAGACAGAATATTATTTTGGCACTCGTCCCTGGGTGATCTATCTGCTCGTTGGCATCAGCTGTTGCGTGGCAGCACTCTTCATCAGCAATGTCTATATCTCCTCATTCCTTGGTGTGTTCGGTGCTTCCGCCCTATGGGGCATCGGCGTTGCTCGTTTCGACAACTTGGGCGATGCCAGAGCCTTTACTGCGTGGAACGAGTGACAGGATTGGCTCCACGTTTTCATGTATATATACTAACCTTTTGTAAAACAAGCCAACATGGTAGCCATTGGCAAAAAAACATTTGCAATATGGCAATATCAAGTATTGAGCATCGAAGCGGTTGGTATGATATATTCGATGCACGAGGTAAAAAAGCAAAAACTATTTCTCACAACATCGGAGAACTGCTGGGATGGAGTGACCGTTTTTTCATTGTTAGGAGAAGCGGTTGGTATGACACTTATGACGAGCAAGGCAATAAAATCAAAACTATCTCAACAAACATCGGCAACTTTGTTTCTATCTGTGCTGATCAGTTTATCGTCAGACGAAGTTCATGGCTTGATACATATGATGCTTGGGGAAAGAAGATAAGCACTCGTGCTGCAAGATAAAATTTAGTAACCAACAAACTCTCCACTGTCATAATGGGGAGTTTGTGTTTATGACACCAGAAAAAATAGCTCTTTTATGGAAAACAAAAGATTCTTTACATACACAGCAATTGCTGCTTGTATGATATGTGCTATTGCGGTAGCTTTCAATGTTTTTACGGATTTTGAATTGCCAGGCAGAATCATGGCTGCGATATTAGGTGTCGTCATTACGGCAACCATAACACAGGTGCTTCTTCAGGGACAAACCAAAAAAGAGGGAACGTTGAAACGGGATTCTAAAATATTCGAGGAAAAATTGAAAATATATCAGAATTTTCTCAACAGTCTCTACAAAGCCGTAAAAGACGGAAAATTAACCGACAGTGAGAAGATGGAGCTTCAATTCCAGACATCTCTTGTAGCTATGCATTGTGACCCTAAATTCATCAAGACTATAAGTGACGCAGTAAATGGCGTGATAAAAAGCACTTGTCCAAACAAAGGTGATGAACATACTCCGCAGACAGCACTAATAGCCAGTCTATTTGATGTGGTAGAAGCATTCAGACAGGATTTGTATCCAGATGAATTTGAAAAATTCGACAAAGAAGACAGGGACTATGCGATTAAGAAATTTGACGATGCATATCAAAATGCAAATGAGGGTGAAGATTCCCCAAAGGAGCATCTCGTTGTTGATGTAAATTTGCTTTCTAATATATCAACGCTAATAACGCAAGCAACAACTCAAAATAACCCAGAACTTGCTGACGACAATAACCCAAAGGCAAATAGCATAGAGAAAGAAAGTACAGGCAATCTTGGGAGTTTATGGGAAAAAGCTATTGAAAGATGGGAAAACGCAGGATGGACAGTAAACCCCGAGCCAATAACCGAGGAACGTCCTTTGTGGCTGAAGAGGGAAGATGGTGTTCTAGGCGAAATATACATGGGATTTCATGATGGTCATTACTATTTGGAGGCGAGTTATGAGAATGATTCCAATTTCTCACAATGCCTGAAATGGAAGAATGGAGGTCGAAGAAGATATGGAGAATGGTGGGAATATCCGCCATTATGTTTTGACACTCCACAAGGAGAATTCTTGCAGAAATTTGAATCTTCCTTAGAACTACGGAAGTATATTATAGACAAGGTGGAATACCTGCAATCTGTTATCATGAAGAATGATCTTACAACCCGTTGGATGAAGGCTGTAGGCAAGCAGAAAGACTGGTATTTGTTCACTTGGTATTGGTCTACTCTTGCCTGTGAATACCAGAATGATGCGGAAGGGAAAATCTATATGGATACTATGCCTATTGAGGGTAAGGAATCAGCAATCATTCAGTTGGGCAATAGGGCTAACGACAGAGAACTGCTCAAACAAACTTTGAATGGAATCGGATTGGCAGACAGAATCAGCGAAATTCAAGAAGACTGCTTCATCAACTTGGAAGAAACAGGCTCGTTAGATCCAAAGGTCGTAGGAAACAAACTGCAGCATTGGATAAAACTGATATCCGAATCTGTACCATCATCCGCCAATTGACTAACAGAAAAAGATTTTTCGAATATGAAAAGTTTTGCAGCAATTGACTTTGAGACAGCCAACCAGCACCGCTCCAGCGTGTGCAGTGTTGGAGTGGTAGTTGTGCGCAATGGCAAGGTAACGGACAAGCTGTATCAGCTGATAAAGCCGACTCCCAATTTCTACACTTACTGGTGTACAGAAGTGCATGGAATGACCAATGCGGACACTGATGATGCTATGGATTTTCCAGAAGTATGGGCAGAAATTGCACCGCATATCCAGGGCTTACCATTGGTTGCCCACAACAGTTCGTTTGACGAGAGTTGCCTGAAGGCTGCATTTGAGGCATACGACATGGAATATCCTGGGTATAGATTTTACTGCACATGCCGTGCTTCAAGAAAATTGTTGGGGGACAAACTTCCCAATCATCAACTTCAAACTGTTGCCGCATATTGTGGATATGACCTCACCAAACATCACCATGCAATGGCTGATGCGGAAGCTTGCACTGCCATTGCAATTAAACTCATTGACTTTTAAATGTTTTCATTATGGACGCTTCAACAACTATAAATCAAATGCTGTCGGGCAACAAAATCTTTGTCCCGACATATCAAAGAGCATATTCCTGGGAAGACAAGCAGACAAAGCAGTTTCTTGTGGACTTGCAGGATTATGTAGAAAGCCATACGGCATCAAGTTATTATTTCGGACATTTTCTGTTCGAGGATAAAGGCAGTCGCAATTTTGCCATCATTGACGGTCAACAGCGTCTGACCACTATTACTATATTCATCTCCGCTATCTACAGAAGATTGGAAGAGTTGGCAGGGGCTTTGTCTGAGGATGACGTTTTTCTTTATGGCACTCTTGTGAAAGTCGGACAAACCTACAGATTCTCTACTGTTGATTACGACAATCAATTGTTCCGTGACTATGTCATCAATAAAATAAAAACTGACCGTAATGGGTTGGAGACAGAATCACAAAAACGTATTGTTGCGGCTTACGACTACTTTGTGAGTCAACTGAACACCTATGACGAGGAGTCATTGCACGATATATTAGACGCAGTCGTAAATGCCACTTGCACTACGCATACAGTAAAGGACGAGGCTGAAGCCATCCAAATGTTCATCTTCCAG
The DNA here is from genome assembly GCF_050313615.1 of Prevotella sp. SGI.167. Classification (NCBI taxonomy): domain Bacteria; kingdom Pseudomonadati; phylum Bacteroidota; class Bacteroidia; order Bacteroidales; family Prevotellaceae; genus Prevotella; species Prevotella sp. SGI.167. The sequence continues at coordinate 10,243 of NZ_JBNPLT010000022.1, forward strand.
AACAACCGTGGCAAAAAACCGTCCAATCTTGAAATAATCAAAGCGCAGTTCCTATACAATATTCATCTTTATTGTACATCGGAGGATGAGAAAGCAGAGTTGATAAGCGAGGTAAAGAATCGCTTTGAACACATCTACAAATCTATATCAAAGATAGAAGGTAATATAGATGAAGATGATATACTCACATACACTTTGCGTGTGTACTTCAATAGCCTGGATGCAAGCAATGCCTTGCAAAAAGTGGATGAAGAATTAGGGAAAGATGATTCACGCATCAAATTCATTCGCAGTTTCACCCATTCGCTTGCTGACAGTTTTGAACAAATGACCGTTTTCTTCCACAACGAGCAAACGGATATTATGGCACACACACTGTGGATTATCGGCCAGCCTGCTATTATTTTTCCATTTGTAATCAAGGCTTATAGCAATGGCGTTTCTGATGACGATTTCAGATTATTAGCCAAGGCTCTAACCTCTATATTCTTGCGTCACAGAGTTATTGGTACACGTGCTGTACTCACATGGAGATTGAATGATGTCTTCAAGAAATTTGAAGGTGACGTTCATGCTGTTGTTAATCATATAGGATGGATGAAGACTACAACAGACGGATGGTGGGATTATTGGAACAACGTGGAGTTCAAGCGTATGCTTGAAGGCAATTTCGATGGAGGGCATGGCATTGCCAAAATCATCCTTTGGCTTTATGAGAATCACCTCATAGAAAAGGGCAAGTCTGGCTATGGGCTGAAACGTTATGATGCAGTGGAGAAATCTCAGTGTGAGCATATTGCTCCAAATACAGAAAATCAAGATGCAAATAATGGCTATTGCCCATACGATGATGAATTTAGAGAGTCGTATCTAAATTGCCTCGGAAACTACTTGCTGCTTTCTGGCCATCATAACGAATCTATCGGAAACATTACTTTTGAAGCTAAACGAAACACCTATACCCAGTTACTCCAGCAACAGGAAATCCGTAACATGACGGAACAGGATCATCTTTGGGATAAGGCTAAAATTGACAAAAGAAAAGAGCTTATTGTTGATTTTGTGATGGCAACATTCTAACAAATTATGACCTCAATGGAAGTCTACACCTTCCATTGAGGCTGCATATCTATCGCTTTATTTTTCGTCCGCACTTGGGCTTTACCATCCGAGTTGCTTGCCGCAAATACCGTCTTATCCATTCTATCTCATCTTCGTCCTTCTCACGTCTCCAGTCTTTGGTATCGCTGCCACCGCCACTTTGGCTTTCAGCAAAGTTGGTTGCCTCGTTGATGTAGCCAACATACAGGTACATTTCACAATAGATAATTTTGTCGCCATAATTAATGAAGTCCATTGCGAAGCTATCGTCAAATAGGCTGCTGTCGTGAATGCTCGTCATACGTGGATAGATGTCTGCTATCTCTGCCAACGCCTTCATGCCAGCCTGTGTCCAAATCTTATTGATTATCTGTTGCTTGCCAAGTAACGGTTCATAAGTTACTGACTTTTCTCTTCGACCGCATCATCGACTTGCTCCGTACCCAGTATCACAAGACTCCGATGTTCTGGTATGAGACCGATTTCAAGAAGATTCAGCCTGGATGTGTCACTTTTGCATGGCGTGCTATCAGGCATATCCTCGTTCGCTAGCTTTGGCAGAGGCAGGATGGAGTTTCCAGAAGAACCGTTCATGGGAGGGCTTCCTGACAAGACTGAAGCCAACTGTGAAGGATATGATGCGAAGAGGTATCACCTTCTCGATGGAATATTAAGCAAGAGGGGCGAGTTCCGTAAAAGGAACCCGCCCCATCTTTATATAAATCTCTCTCTATTTCTAAAGTGATTCATATATATATTATGTATATCGTAGTGTTCTATTCTTACTTGCTCAAGCTAACAGAATGGCTCATGTTAGTCATTTCTGGAATTGAGTTTACTACGTGTTTCAAGAACATGCCCATGCAAAAAAACATACCTGAAAACATAACTGCGGCGAAAGCCATTGTAAAAATAGTCATCATAATTATTAACCTTTTTAAAATTTATTATTTGTTATTCCTTAAATACGAGTGCAAAGTTAACACTTTTTTATCGAATAACGGCATCTTTTGCCGAGAAATATCATTGCAATATGTTTTTCTTGATATGGGTCAACCACTTGTTTTTTAGCCTTGAAAATGACATTTTGCTATTAAATATGTTGTTTTTTGTAGCAATAATTTATATATATCATTTTTCTCGCTTTGTTATGTGTGTAACAAGATAGGGCTTCCTGTCAGATGATAAGAAAAGGGCGCTCCTTCCTAAAGGATAGAGCGCCCTTAACTTTTATATCTATATAGGTATTGCGCTATTTGTCTATTGCTTTATTGCATGCTTACAGCATTGGGGTATTACTTTCTTTATATCTATATTTTATTTTTGTTCCTTACTTCGATCTCTTTTTTCTCCAAATGTCGGAACTACGCAGACAGATATACTCTACTCAGTTACAGGCAAAAGACAGCCTTTGATCTCTGATACATTCCTTATCAGCAAACAGATTAATGATGCAGAAACCAGGCCTCTTTCTCTGCCCCCTCCGCTAGTGGCTCATTATGTGCCGAAACATACAATATGTTTGAATAGTGGATGATGGCGTTGAAGTCTAGCTCTGTGCCTTTTCTGTCTTTAAGCCATTTCTCTGCTATTTGGTATCCTCCAATATAATATCGCCAAACTTCTTCTGTCGTTTTGTTGAGTAAGACGGCAGCCTTGGATTCTGTAATCAAGCCACTTGACAGGGCACGATAGATAAGGTTCTCGAATCTGGTGCTGTGCTCGTCATCAATGATGCTTTTCTCTTATTCTTCTGCCAGTTCTTTCATCGCATCGTTTAATGTGTTGAAAAGAACGTTGATGTTTTCTTCGATACAGATCAGTGCATCAGTATTGTTCAGGAAGGTTCTTCTGTCCTCGTGCAATCTGCCTGCGGTCTGCTCAAGAGTGTTAAGGTCATAGACCTGAATGGCAGAATCATCAGCAGGGTACAGGGAAATGGTTCAAGGTGTTTAAAGGCGAGCATAGCCACAGGCATTCAAATCATACACATAGAATTGACAGATGGTAGCAGTAAGGACTATAAGATGATTTTCTAAGTGAAATCAGAATAGCGAATTACATCTTTTACTTATAATTATCCCTGCCAGCTTGTGAAAGCCGGCAGGGCTTTTTATTCGAAAATCAAAAGATTCAAAGATATCATATATTGAGTCCACTTTAAAAAGTAGTTTTGGGTCTTTTTTTCTATAACCCCATTTGATTATCAGATGGTTACTTTTGGAAGAATTATCAAAAATAACTTTTTAAAGTGGGCTCATAACTGAACTTTCGCATATCAGGAAGTTAAAGGAGTTAAGGAGTAAGTTTTACCTTGCTTTTCCAATTTTGGGGACAGCGTCCCCAAAATTGACATGGAGCCATTATTTTGAACTGTTGAAGTGTGACAATTCGCTAGAAATGCAGTTCTATTATAAGGAATGCATCAAAGAAGGCTGGAAAGTTCGAGAACCTTGTTGCATTCTTCTACCTGTTTCATACAATATTCAATTTATATTATTTGCAAAGATAGTGCCAGCGAGCGCAATGAAAGTTTGCTTTCAAATTGCCGAGCGCCGCCTATCTTTTTGTAAAGATAAGACATTTATTCGAATTAAGCAAGAAAATCCGGGTAAATTCTTTGGTATAATCAGATAATTTTCTTATTTTTGCAAATGTAAATTATAAAAGGAGCAATCATGAATCAGAATATGAAACGTTTGCCTTACGGCATCAATGACTTTGAGGCCGTTATAGAACAAAATCAATATTATGTGGATAAGACGATGTATTTGCCTTTGTTGGAAAACCAACCAAGCAACATCTTCTTCATTCGTCCACGTCGTTTTGGTAAGAGCATATTCCTGAGTATGCTCCATGCTTACTATGACTGTAGCAAGAAAGAGAAATTCCAAACTCTTTTCGGTGATTTATGGGTAGGCAAGCATCCTACTCCTTTACAGGGGAAGTATCAGATTCTTCACCTTGATTTCTCGTATGTGGGTGGTGGTATCGAAAAGTTGGAGGAAAACTTCAATATGTATCTGCGTGTTAAATTGGACGGCTTCATGCGAGTTTACCAAGAGTTTTATCTGGCAGATTTTAAGAAGAGGTTCTTTCAGTCGGATTCTGGTACGGAGAAACTGGCTTTGCTTCAGGATGAGACTGCAGCCAAGGGCATTCCTCTCTATCTGATCATCGATGAATATGACAATTTCACCAATACCGTGCTCAATGAGCAGGGTGAGAATGTATATTGGGCAATCACCCATGCCGACGGCTTCTACCGTGATGTCTTCAAGAAGTTCAAGGGTATGTTTGAGCGTATCTTCATCACAGGTGTCAGTCCTGTAACCTTGGACGATGTGACGAGTGGATTCAATATTGGTTGGCATATCTCCACCAAGCCGGAGTTTAATCAGATGTTGGGCTTCTCTCAGGAAGAAGTGCGAAATATGTTTACTTATTACAAAGAAGTGGGAGGCATTCCTGCAACAAGTGATATCGAGGTGATGATAGACGAAATGAAGCCTTGGTATGATAACTATTGTTTCTCTGAGGATGCTTTGCATACTCAGAGTAAGGTGTTCAATAGTGATATGGTCATCTATTATCTCCGAAATTATATAGATAGGGGGGAAGCTCCGAAGCAAATGATAGATCCAAACACGAAGACAGACTACAACAAGATGAAGAAGCTGCTTCAGTTGGATAAGTTGGATGGTGACCGCAAGGGTGTCATCCGCACGATAGCTGAGACGGGGCAGATAGTGACAACCCTGGAAGAGACATTCCCTGCCAGTAGGTTGACTAACCCTCAAACATTCACCAGTTTGCTGTTCTATTATGGTATGCTTACTATAAAGGGGACTTTTGGTGATATGATGATATTGGGCATTCCAAACAATAATGTCCGTAAACAGTATTATGGCTATTTGTTGGAACAATATCAGGAGGAAAAGTTTGTGGACTTGAACCAGATGAAAATTCTGTTTACCTACATGGCACTTGAAGGTAAGTGGCGTGAAGGATTACAGTTTATGGCTGATGCCTATTCCCAGGTTTCATCTGTTCGTGACGGTATCGAGTCGGAACGCAATCTTCAAGGTTTCTTCATGGCATATCTGAATTTGAATAATTACTATTATACTGCACCGGAACTTGAGTTGAACCATGGCTATTGTGATTTTTTCCTTTTGCCAAACCTTACTCATTATGCTACCAAACATAGTTATATCCTGGAACTGAAGGTGTTGTCGAAGAAAGATTACGAATCAAAGCCTGAGGACGGCAAACTCTCCAAGGCAGAAGCACAATGGCAAGAGGCAGAGGCGCAAATCAAGCGATATGCCGTAGCTCCAAGGGTCGAGGCTCTGCGTCAAGGTACAACGCTCCATAAAATCATCATGCAGTTTGTTGCTGGCAAGTTGGTGAGGATGGAGGAAGTGGCTTGTTGAGATACATAGAATTCTTTCTTCAGTCATGATGATATACAATGAATTGAGGCGTTCCGACGGATTTATACTCCGACGAAGCAGTTAATGTTTGGCAATTTGCAGTTTTTTATCGTTATTGGCTAAATGTGCTGCTTTTTTAGCCAATAATGCTTAAAAATAGCCGTTATTGGCTAAAAGTTATATAAGAATTAGCCAATAATTGCTTTTTTCTTGCTATTTTTGCAAATGGTTAGAAATTAAAGTAGGAGAATACGAAGATGAAGAATAATATCATAGGCAGAAAAAGTGAACAAGATACCCTGGCGCATATTTTCGAGTCAAGGCAGTCGGAATTTGTGGCTGTATGTGGACGCCGCAGAGTGGGAAAAACGTTTCTTGTGCGCGAATATTTTGAACAGGAAATGGTGTTTCAGACATCAGGATTGGCTGGTGGAAACACACAGGAGCAGTTGAAAAACTTCTTTTATACGCTTCGACGTTACGACAGGAATGTAACCTCTGTTCCCCACGACTGGATCGATGCTTTTGAAATGCTTATCACTTATCTCGATTCTTTAAACGGGATAGAACGCAAGGTGGTTTTTCTCGACGAACTGCCTTGGATGGATACTGCGGGCTCTAATTTTATTTCAGCCTTGGAACATTTCTGGAATGGATGGGCTTCGGCACGTCGTGACATCGTTCTGATAGTCTGTGGCTCTGCCACTTCCTGGATGATGGATAAACTCATCAATAACCATGGCGGACTTTATGGTCGTCTTACCCATCGTCTTTTCCTGCAGCCTTTTTCTCTTGGGGAGTCGGAAGCTTTCCTGAAGACTAAGGGGATGATGTTGTCCAGATATGAACTGGCAGAACTTTATATGATATTGGGAGGAATCCCATATTATCTGAATCTTTTGGATGAACGGTTAAGTTTGGCTCAGAATATAGACCGTCTGCTGTTCAATCCCAATGGGCAGTTGTATAATGAGTTTACGATTCTCTATCGCTCTCTGTTCAAGGATTCTGAGGCATACGTCAAGGTGGTAGAATGCCTGAACGAGCGTGGTTATGGTATGATGCGCTCGGAAATAGCCGATGCCACCGGGATGAAGTCGGGCAAATCGTTGACCACGATTCTCGACAATCTGGAATCCTGCGGTTTCATCAGAAAGAATGTCAACTATGGCTGTTCCACCCGAAAGTCTCTCTATCAGTTGGTAGATTTCTTCACCTTGTTCTATTTCCGTTTCCTGCGCGATAGTTCTTTCCGTAATCTTCTGTATTGGAGCAAGTTGCAGCGCACGCCCCGTTTTTATGCCTGGGCTGGAGTTTCTTTCGAGATATTGGCGATGAATCATATCGACCAGGTGAAGCAGCGGTTGGGTATTTCCGGTGTGGCTACCCAGTTGTATTCCTGGCGAAGCAAGAGTGATGCCGGGTCGGCGGAGCGGGCAGCTCAGATAGACATGGTGATAGAGCGTGGTGACAATACCATCAATCTTTGCGAAATGAAGTTTTCGGAAAGTGAGTTTGCCATCAATAGGGATTACGAGAAGATTCTGAGAAACAAAATCGTCCGTTTTATGGAGGAAACGAAGACTCGAAAGTCGATACAGCTGACGTTTATCAGCAGTTATGGTCTTCAGCGGAATATGTATTCGGGCATAGCCCAGAACGAAGTGGTGCTCAATGATTTGTTTTGATAACATTCTGGGGTAGGGGAATTCTTTCTTCAGTCATGATGATATACTATGAATTGAGGCGTTCCGACGGATTTATACTCTGTAACGAAACAAAAAACCCCAACCTGCTGGAAACAGTAGGTTGGGGGATTCTTATTTATCTTACTTCCAAGATCATATCAGAATTATTCAGGTTTCCCTGATTTCTTCAGCAATGGGGCGAGGAACTTGTAGGTATAGCCCTTCTTCGCCTTCACCATGTCTTCCGGTGTGCCGGCAAAGAGAAGCTCGCCGCCACCTCTACCACCTTCTGGACCCATGTCGATGAGCCAGTCGGCTAGCTTGATGACATCCAGATTGTGCTCGATGATGATGACTGTATTGCCACGGTCTATCAGCTTCTGCAATACATTCATCAGGATGCGGATGTCCTCGAAGTGGAGACCGGTGGTTGGCTCGTCCAGGATGTAGAGCGTCTTGCCCGTGTCTCGCTTGGAGAGTTCGGTGGCAAGTTTTACTCGCTGACTCTCACCACCGGAGAGGGTGGTACTGCTCTGTCCCAGTTTGATATAGCCGAGACCTACATTCTGCAACGCTTTGATCTTGTTGAGAATCTGCGGCACGTTCTCGAAGAATTCCACCGCCTGGTTGATGGTCATATCCAGTACGTCGGCGATGCTCTTGCCCTTATATCTCACCTCCAGGGTCTCACGGTTGTATCGCTTGCCATGACAAACCTCGCAAGGTACGTAGACATCCGGGAGGAAATTCATCTCGATGGTCTTGTAACCATTTCCCTTACATTCCTCACATCTTCCACCCTTCACGTTGAAGGAGAATCTGCCCGGCTTGTAACCACGGATCTTCGCTTCCGGCAAGCCAACGAAAAGACTGCGGATATCGCTGAAGACACCGGTATAGGTGGCTGGATTGCTGCGAGGCGTTCTGCCGATAGGACTCTGGTCTACATTCACCACCTTATCTATATTGTCGATACCCTCGATACTGTCATACGGCATCGGCTTCTTCAGACTGCGATAGAAATGCTGGGAGAGGATAGGCTGGAGAGTCTCGTTGACGAGGGTAGATTTGCCCGAACCGCTCACTCCCGTAACCACGATGAGTTTGCCGAGAGGGTAGTCAACGTCTACTCCCTTCAGGTTGTTGCCCCTGGCTCCCCGGATGGTGATGTGCTTTCCATTGCCTTCACGACGTACGGCAGGAACCTCGATAGCCATCTTGCCATTGAGATACTGGGCGGTGATGGTATCGGTCTTGAGCATTTCGGCAGGAGTACCCTGAAAGACTACTTCGCCACCCTTGCGACCCGCCTTCGGACCGATGTCTACAATCCAGTCGGCAGCCCGCATCATATCCTCGTCATGTTCTACGACGATGACCGTATTGCCCAGGTCGCGCAGTTCCTTGAGACTGTTGAGGAGGCGTTCGTTGTCGCGCTGGTGCAGACCGATGCTCGGCTCATCGAGGATATAGAGCACATTGACCAGCTGGCTGCCAATCTGTGTGGCAAGGCGGATGCGCTGACTTTCACCGCCTGAGAGCGAAGCCGACTGACGGTTGAGTGAGAGATAGTTCAGTCCCACATCGAGGAGGAAGGTGACACGGGAGCGCAACTCCTTGATAATCTCGTGAGCCACCTTGGCTTTCATCGGAGGCAGATGCTGTTCCACCTCTTCCAGCCAGTTGCGCAGTTCATCGATGTCCAGGTTTGCCACTTCGGAGATATTCTTATCCCAAATTCTGAAAGCCAGGGATTCCGGCTTGAGTCGGAGACCGTGACATTCCGGGCATTCAACGACAGAGATAAACTGGTCAGCCCATTTCTTGCCGTCATTACTTTCGTCATTCTCCATCACTTTCCTGAGATAGTCGATGACGCCATCGTAGGCACAGAAATAGTCGGTGGAAGTATGCACCTTCTCCTTATCTATCTTTACGTTTTCCAGTGAACCATAGAGAATTTCCTCCATGGCAATATTCGGAATTCTGCAGATAGGAGTCTTGAGATTGAGGTCGTATTTTGACAGGAGCGACTCAATCTGCCAGAAAATCATCTGATTCTTGTATTTCCCGAGCGGAACAATACCGCCCTCATAGATGCTCATGTCTTCGTCCGGGATGACCTTCTTGAGGTCAATCTGGTTCACCTTTCCCAGACCCTTGCAGTGAGGGCAGGCACCTTCGGGCGAGTTGAAGGAGAACATGTTAGGCGCAGGGTCCTGGTAGGCGATGCCGGTAACAGGGTCCATCAGTCGCTTGGAGAAATTCTTCATCTCCTGACTGCCTTTCTCGATGACAGCCACCATGCCGTCGCCTTGTTTCATGGCGATGGAAACGCTCTTGCGGATGCGTTCTTCGTCAGCTTCGCGCACCTCGAGCTTGTCTATCACCACCTCGATGTTGTGGTTCTTGTATCGGTCAATCTTCATGCCCGGCACAATCTCCAGAATCTCTCCATCCACCCGGGCATAGAGATAACCCTTGCGCCGCATGCTGTCGAAGAGTTCACGGTAATGACCCTTGCGCTGTCTGACGAGGGGAGCGAGGAGGTAGATAGCCTTGCCGGCATACTCATTGAGAATCATCTCGATGACCTGTTCCTCGGTATATTTCACCATCTCCTCGCCGCTGCGGTAGCTGTAGGCAGTACCGGCACGGGCATAGAGCAGACGCAGGTAATCGTAGATCTCGGTGGTGGTGCCCACAGTGGATCGGGGATTCTTGTTGGTGGTCTTCTGTTCGATGCTGATGACCGGACTGAGACCTGTAATCTTATCCACATCCGGACGTTCCATGTTGCCCAGGAAGTTGCGGGCATAGGCAGAGAACGTCTCGATATAGCGCCGCTGACCTTCGGCAAAGATGGTGTCGAAGGCCAGTGATGACTTGCCCGAACCAGAAAGTCCGGTTATGACGGTGAGGGAGTCGCGGGGTATTTCCACGTCGATGTTCTTGAGGTTGTGAACCCTGGCTCCCCAAACATTAATCTTTTCTTCTGAAATCATTGTCCTGAATTAGTTTGATTCTCGATGTATCCCCTCAGCAGGTTGACATCTTTTTTGAAGTTATATATCTTTCCATCTGCACCTTTTGCCTTGACGAGGCAGAAGTAGACGCCATTCTTGACGGGACTACCCTTGTAGGTGCCGTCCCATCCAGTAGCCGGATCGGTCCATTCAAAGAGTTTCTGCCCCCACCTATTAAATATGTAGGCATGGAACTCAGTGATGTTCTGGTATCCGCTCTTGGGTTTGTAGATGTCGTTGATGCCGTCTCCGTTTGGTGAGAAGGCATTCGGCATGAGAAGAGAGCTGACCTGTGGTGTCTCTTCCGGTTTGCCCTCTTCGCCATCGTTGACTTCCTGAGCGTGCAATTGGCACGTTAAAAGTGGCAACAAGATGCAAAGTATACTTATTTTTCGTCTCATTTGAAGAATTATTTGTGCAAAGATAATAAAAAGCTGAGAGATTTTGGGCAGAATGCAAGATTTTTTGTATTTTTGCAAATGAAAACATTGAAATCTGAAGATTATCGGCAGAAAAATGACTCAAAATCTGCAGAAATCCGAAAGATAGGAATATAAAATTAATGAAGTTATGAGAAGAATCAAGAGATATTTCCTTGTTGTCGTTGGGCTGATGCTCAGCGTAAGTATTTTCGCTCAGACCACCAAGTGGCGTGACATCTATACGGTGAAGAAGAAAGATACCATCTTCGGTATCGCCAACAGCTATGGATTGTCGCTTCCGGAACTCATGGATGCCAATCCGGAGATGAAGCAGGAGGGATACATGCTCCAGAAAGGAGCCACCCTGTTTATCCCTTATGCCAAGGGACAGAAGAATCCAAACCAGAAGACAACTACCGCTACTCTTGCTGCCAGCCAGAAAACGGTTGCTCCTGCTGCTGCCAAGCCTGCAGCTACCGTCAGCAACGCTGTGAAGATTGGCGTGATGCTGCCGCTGCATGATGTGGATGGCGACGGCAAGCGCATGGTGGAGTATTACCGTGGCATCCTGATGGCATGTGACTATCTGAAGAAGCACGGTGTTTCTACCGATGTTCATGCCTGGAATGTGCCTATCGATGCGGATATCCGTACCACCCTGCTGCAGGAGGGTGCCAGCCAGTGCGACCTTATCTTCGGTCCGCTTTATACCAAGCAGGTGGCTCCACTTTCCGAGTTCTGCAAGAACAACGGCATCAAGCTCGTCATTCCTTTCTCCATCAGTGGGGATGACGTGGAGCGCAGCAAGGAGATTTTCCAGGTTTATCAGAGTCAGGAGAGCCTGAATAATGCTACCGTGAAGGCATTCCTGAAGCGGTTCACCAATGTGCATCCTATCTTTATCGACTGCAATGATTCCACTTCCCGCAAGGGTGCCTTTACCTTCGGACTCCGCAAGGAACTGGAAAAGCGCAATATCAACTTCAGTATCACCAACGTGAATTCGAGCATCGAGCAGTTTGCCAAGGCTTTCGTGCCTAGCAAGCAGAACGTGGTGATTCTCAATACAGGCCGTTCACCTCAGTTGACCGCCGTGCTCAACAAGTTGGATGAGTTTGATGCCAAGTATCCGGGTGCATCCATCTCGCTCTTCGGTTATACGGAATGGCTGATGTATGCCAAGTACAATCTGGAAAGGTTCTACAAGTATGACACCTATATCCCTTCCACCTTTTATTATAATGCCAGCAATGTGCGTACCCAGTCGTTGGAGACGAGTTATCAGCGTTGGTTCCATCAGCCGATGCAGGTAGCCCTGCCACGTTTCGCCATTACGGGTTATGACCATGCCATGTTCTTTATCCAGGGCGTGAAGAAGGAGGGGCGCAACTTTACGGGCGACAGCAAGCATTCTACTTACCAGCCTGTACAGACACCGCTGGATTTCGAGAAGTCGGGACTTAAGGGAGGTTATAAGAACAAGAGTTTCATGCTGATCCACTATACCTTCAATCATCAGATTGAGGCGGTGAAGTATTAGGACTTTGAACTTTGGACTTTGAGCATTGAACTTTGAGCTTTGAACTTTGAGCTCTGAAAGTTTGATCTTTGAATATTGAAAAATGAACTTTATGATATGTATTTGATAAGAAGATATATACTGCTTTCTCTGGTCTTGGGGGGCGGACTGACTGCTTCGGCACAGATTGGAGAGCATCGCAATGACTTTGCAGTCGGATTGAATGGGGGCTTCATTATGAGCTCAGTAGGTTTTACGCCAGACGTACAGCAGACGCAGCACGGCGGAATGACGGCGGGTTTCTCGATGAAGTATACCTGCGAGAAATATTTCAACACTATCTGCTCCATCTATGCCGAGGTAAACTATGCCAAGGTGGGATGGAAAGAGGATATCCTTGATAAGGAAAACAATCCGGTGATTATCACGGAGACCCAGGAGCCGATGGCGTATAGCCGTACCATCAACTATATCCAGGTGCCGGTGTTCGCTCATCTGGCATGGGGTAGGGAGACGAGAGGACTGAACATCTTCGTGAATGCCGGTCCACAGTTCGGTTATTATCTCAGTGAATCGACCAAGACCAATTTTGATGTGAAGAAGTTGCCTCAGACGGACAACAACCGAGTGAGCCCGGTGATGGCACAGGATACGATGGCAGTAGAGAACAAGCTGGATTACGGTATCGCCGTGGGTCTGGGTGCAGAATACAGCATTCCGAGAGTGGGGCACTTCCTTGCCGAAGCCCGCTACTACTACGGATTGGGAAATATCTACGGTTCGTCGAAGCGAGATTACTTCGGAAAGAGCAACTTCGGACAGATAGTCCTGAAGCTCTCTTATCTCTTTGATATCACAAGAACGAAGAACGTGAAGAGGAAATAGATGATAATTAATAATTAATAATAAATCAATGATAACGGGTTTATCATTGATGTTTTGAAAAAAATGAGTACAACAGAAAAAATGCAGATGAAATTGAGCGACTCAACGTCAGCTCGCTGGATCGCCCTCCTCATCGTGAGTGTCACGATGATGTTCGGCTACTTTTTTACAGACGTGATGTCTCCACTGGAGCCACTCTTGACAGCAGCCAAGGGGGCAGAGAATGGTCTCGGGCTCGGATGGAGTTCGGATGAGTATGGCTTCTTCTCCGGTGCCTATGGATACTTCAATGTGTTCCTCCTGCTTCTCTTCTTCGGTGGTCTTATCCTCGATAAGTTTGGCATCCGTTTCACAGGTATCCTCTCCACCTTCCTGATGTTTGGTGGAGCCTTGATCAAGTGGTATGCCGTAGGGCATGAGTTTGCCGGAACGGTAGCAGTACCATTCTTCGGTACTTATAGTACACAGGTAGTGATAGCCGCTCTTGGTTTTGCCATCTATGGTGTGGGCTGCGAGATATGCGGTATCACGGTGAGCAAGGTTATCGTGAAGTGGTTTACGGGTCATGAGTTGGCTCTGGCAATGGGTGTGCAGGTGGCTACGGCACGTTTGGGAACTGCTGCTGCCCTGAGTGCTTCTCTTCCTTTTGCCAAGTCGATGGGCGGAGTGTCTGCTTCTATTGGTCTGGGTGCAGCTTTGCTTTGCGCTGGTGTACTGGTTTATCTGGTTTATTGCGTGATGGACAAGAAGGAGGATGCTTCAGCAGCTGCAGCGGCTACAGAGCCGGAGGAAGGTTTCAAGTTTTCAGACCTGGGTGGTCTTTTCAAGACAACCGGTTTCTGGTATGTGGCTGTACTCTGCCTGATGTTCTATGCAGGCGTATTCCCATTCCTGAAGTTTGCCACCAAACTGATGATTTTCAAGTATGGTGTTGAAGCAAATATGGCAGGTCTGATTCCTGCGATGTTGCCATTCGGTACCATCTTCCTCACCCCGCTTTTTGGTGGTATATACGACAAGTATGGCAAGGGTGCCACGCTGATGATTATCGGCAGTTGCCTCCTGACCTTTGTACACGTCATGTTTGCTCTGCCAATCAACTCATGGGTGCTTGCCATCGTACTGATGCTCATCCTTGGCATCGCCTTCGGACTGGTACCATCAGCCATGTGGCCATCCGTGCCAAAGATTATCCCTATGAAACTCTTGGGAACTGCATACGCCCTCATTTTCTATATCCAGAATATTGGACTGGCTCTCATTCCAGTATGGATTGGTAAGGTAAACCAGGCAAATACCGCAGCCGACGGCACCATCGACTATACCCAGACGATGACCATCTTTGCCTGCTTCGGCGTGATAGCCATCCTCATCGCCTTCCTCCTTCTTTTTGAAGATAAGAGAAAGGGATACGGTTTGCAGAAGCCTAACGTGAAATAAGTGAAGAGTGAAGAACGAAGAGTGAAGAATTCGTTTGCTCTTTGTTCTTCGAACTCTTTGAAAGTATAATTCTATAAAAGAAAGGAAACAGCCATGAATGCTACACCTGAATCATTGATTAAAGAATATGCTGACCCGATAGAGCAGCAGGAGATAGACAAGTTTATCTGTTCGGAAATGAGCAGACAGATTCACCGATATATCAAGGGTATGTCGGGAACCAAACAAGCTATGCTCAAGTTTGAGGAAAAACTGGCGAGCCTCTCTGTCCCTGAGAAGGAGAAGGCGATTGCCAAGTATATTGATCTGAACCGAAAGGCATTGGACGGTCTCGACTTGAAGATGATTCTGGTTCGTTCGGTGGCTAACTATTGCGATACTTTCCAGTATATGCTGGATTTCGTGAACGACAAGCGCAAGATGGTGTTCTATTACCATCGCCTGAAGGAGAAGTACATCCGTTATCATGAGGTGTTCGAGGAGAACGGCAAGTTTGGCATGAAGGACCATCAGGGCAACGTGATGCTTCAGCCGGTGTATGATTTCCTCCGAACCTGTTACATCTATAATGATGACTTGAGCATCATGCCGGTGATTGCAGAGAAAAACGGCAAGATGGGACTGGTGATGCCGGACGGCAATGATACCATCGTTGCCGACTTCCTCTATGACGAAATCTGTCTCAGAGATGAATATCCTTATTTTGAGGCGGTAAGAGACGGAATCAGCGGATTGATTGATAAGGATGGAAACTTCGTGAATAATTAATAATGTAGAATTAATAATGTACAATTAATTGAGGCGTAAGGCTTGAAAGAGAAAGGGCAATCAGATTGGGATGAACCAACTGATTGCCCTTTTTTACTTTCGTTGCTGTGAGCAACTTAGTTTTATCTAATTTTCTCTCTCGTCTTCTATCCGAATGAATTATTAATTGTAAATTATTAATTATTCATTATCAATTATCCCAGGTATTTCATCAGGATCTTGATCTTTCCGCTGTCACGGAGCTTGATGATGCTCTTTTCTCGAATCTGGCGAACACGCTCACGGGTGAGGTTGAACTCGCTGCCGATTTCCTCCAAGCCCTTCTCGTGGCAACCGATGCCATAGCAGTAGCAGAGAATCTTGCGCTCACGCTCCTTCAATACGGTCTTGAGAACACGCTGCAGCTCGCTAGCCATTGACTCGAAGTCTACACCCTTGTCGGTACGGCTATCATCGCCAGATGCCATCACGTCTACCATTGCATTGTCATCATCATCGCTACCGAATGGAGCATCAATACTCATGTGGTGGTTGTCAGCCTTGATGGTCTGGTCAATCTTGCTTTCCTCCATTTGGGTAATCTGTGCCAACTCAGCAACAGAAGGCTTGCGCTGGTTCTCCTGCTCGAACTTGCTGATTTCAGCGCTGATCTTGCTCAATGCACCCACCTGGTTCAAAGGCAAGCGAACGATACGGCTCTGCTCAGCGATAGCCTGGAGAATGCTCTGGCGAATCCACCATACTGCGTATGAGATGAACTTAAAACCACGAGTCTCATCAAACTTCTCTGCCGCCTTCACCAAACCGATGTTTCCCTCATCGATCAAGTCGGTAAGACCCAGACCCTGGTGCTGGTATTGTTTAGCAACAGAAACAACGAATCGAAGGTTTGCCTTAACCAGTTTTTCCTTGGCACGTTCACCTTCACGACCGCCTTTGCGAATCTTCTGTGCGAGTTCGATCTCCTCATCGATAGAGACCATAGGTTCACGACCAATCTCCACCAAGTACTTATCAAGTGCTTCACTGGAACGGTTGGTTATACTCTTGCTAATCTTAAGTTGTCTCATATAAATCCTTTTACCTTTCTATTTATTTTAACTCATTATTAATAATGTCGGAATCCACCTTTGCGGTTTCGGGGTGCAAAGGTACAAAAAAAAACGCAATTACACTGTAATATTATTGGAAAATTTTTCTCCGATTTGTCTGTTTTTTAGAAATTTAGATGATAATCAGTATGAAAATGCAATTTGCTGAACGGTTTTTCCTGCAATAAGTTTGAAATATGGAATAAATTATGTATCTTTGCACAGAATTTGCGAGAAAAGAATAACTAAATAATAAAATAACAATAAAACAAAAATTATGTTTGAGAATCAACCAAAAGGTCTGTGGACCTTAGCTTTGGCAAATACGGGTGAGCGTTTCGGTTACTACACCATGCTCGCAGTATTCGCTCTGTTCTTGGGTGAGAATTTCGGTTTTGATGCCGGTACGGCATCAGAGATTTATACCTGGTTCCTCACTGCAGTGTATTTCTTGCCTCTGTTTGGTGGTATGGCTGCCGACAAGTGGGGTTACAACAAGATGGTAATCATCGGTATCCTCATCATGTTCCTGGGCTATCTGTTCCTGGCTATCCCATTGGGTGGAGGTTCTGTAGCTATTGCTGCCATGGGTGCTGCCCTGCTGCTCGTGAGCTTGGGTACGGGTTTCTTCAAGGGTAACCTCCAGGTGATGGTAGGCGACCTTTACAACGATCCTAAGTATGCGCAGCATCGCGACTCTGGTTTCTCGCTTTTCTATATGGCGATTAACATCGGCGCCTTGTTTGCTCCTACTGCTGCCACCACAATCATGGCATGGGCACAGAACGACCTGGGCTATTCAAAGGCTGATTCTTATCACTTCGCTTTCGCAGTAGCTTGTGTTTCTGTGATTGTTTCTATCCTCATCTATTTCTTGGGTAAGAAGACCTACCAGCAGGTATTGGTAGCTGACAAGAAGAAGGAAGACGGCAAGACAGAGGAGGTAGAGGAGATGAGTCCTGCTGAGACCAAGGAGCGCATCGTTTGCCTCGGTTTGGTTTTCGCTGTGGTTATCTTCTTCTGGATGGCTTTCCATCAGAACGGTTTGACCTTGACTTGGTTTGCTGATGAGTTTACTGCTCGTGAGGCTACAGGTGCTACCGGTATGATGTTCAATGTAATCAACCTCGTTTGGTGCATCTTCATGGTATTCGGTATCTGCGGTCTGTTGACTGCTCCTAAGGGTACTTCTGGCAAGAGCAAGTTGATCAATCTCGCTCTCATCGTGATTCCTGCTGCCATCCTGGGTTATACTTACATGAATTCCGGTGATTCTACCGTAGCTATCGATGCTCCTATCTTCCAGCAGTTCAACCCTTGCTTCGTAGTAGCTCTGACTCCAGTGAGCATCGCTCTCTTCGGCTGGTTGGGTCGCATCGGCAAGGAGCCTAAGGCACCAGTGAAGATTGGTCTGGGTATGCTCGTTGCTGCCGGTGCTTATCTCCTGATGACTGTATCAAGTCTTGGTTTGCCTGCAACTGATCACCCTAACCACGTAGCAGATGTTACTCCAAACCTGCTCGTCGGTACCTATTTGATCCTGACTTTCGCAGAGTTGTTGCTTTCACCTATCGGTATTTCATTCGTATCTAAGGTAGCGCCTCCAAAGTACAAGGGTATGATCATGGGTGGCTGGTTCGTTGCAACAGCCCTCGGTAACAAGTTGGTTTCTATTCCAGGTCACATGTGGGATATGCCATTGCCAGTAGTATGGGGAACCTTGATGGTTATCTGTCTGCTCGCTGCTCTCTTCATCTTCTCTATCATCAAGAAGTTGAATCGCGTAAGCTAATGGAAGCATTAATTATAACATTGGCTGGTACTGGAGTAGTAGCTTTGCTATTAAATATTTGGTTAAGTACCAAATCTGGTAAAAAATGGCTTAAAAGTCTTTAAGGAAAAAACGAGGTAACAGGTTATGCCTGACACCTCGTTTTTTTTCGTTTTTAATATATTATTTCTTCAACCACTTGTCCAACCATCCGAAGAAGGTGCGCTGCCAGAGCACGCCGTTCTGTGGCTTCAATACCCAGTGGTTCTCATCAGGATAGATGAGGAGCTCGGCTGGGATGCCACGCATGCGGGCTGCATTGAAGGCGCCCATGCCCTGGTTGGCATTGATGCGGTAATCCTTTTCGCCGTGGATGCAGAGGATTGGAGTATCCCACTTGTCAACGAACTTGTGAGGACTGTTCTCGTAAGTCTTCTTGGCGTTGGCACTCTGGTCCTTGTTCCAGTAAGCATCGTCATACTCCCAGTTAGAGAACCAAGCTTCCTCGGTATCGGTATACATGCTCTCCAGGTTGAAAGCACCATCGTGGGCGAGGAACGCCTTGAAACGCTTGTCGTGATGACCGGCGAGATAGTATACTGAGAAACCACCGAAGCTGGCACCTACACAGCCCAGACGATCCTTGTCTACGTAAGGCAGATTCTTGGTAGCATCGTCGATGGCAGAAAGATAGTCGTTCATGCACTGACCGGTCCAGTCGCCAGAAATCTCCTCGTTCCATGCGCTTCCGAAACCAGGAAGACCACGGCGGTTAGGCAATACGACAACATATCCGTTGGCTGCCATGATCTGGATGTTCCAGCGGTAGCTCCAGAACTGGCTGACAGGACTCTGAGGACCGCCCTCGCAGAAGAGAAGGGTAGGGTACTTCTTGTTGGCATCGAAGTTGGCTGGCAACATGATCCATACCAGCATCTGCTTGCCGTCGGTAGTCTTCACCCAGCGCTGCTCACACTTGCCCATATTCAACTGGCTGAGGATGTGGTCGTTCTCACGGGTAATCTGCTCTACCTTGGTGCTTTGAGCATTCTTGCCTGGAGTTACGATGTAGAGATCAGTAGGGTGGCTCATGCTAGCCTTGGTAGCGAGAAGCTTGTTGCCGTTGTTGGCGAGCGAGATGCTTCCGTAGTCAGCCCACTCGTTGGTGATCTGCTTCACTTCGCCCTTGAAGTTAGCCTGATAGAGGTTCAGGGTTCCGTGCCATACGCCGATGAAGCTGAGGCTCTTGCTGTCCTTGTTCCATACGAAGCCCTCTACGTTAGAGTCGAACATGTCTGATACATAGTTCTTCTTGCCGGTAGCGAGTTCGTATACGCAGAGGCGGTTGCGGTCGCTCTCGTATCCATCGCGAGCCATGCTCTGCCAAGCGATGTACTTGCCGTCAGCAGAGAACTGAGGGTTCACGTCGTAACCAGGGTTGTTCTTCAGATTCTCAGGAGCGTTGACAGCCTGGTTCTTCATGCTCTTGGTAGCATCAATCTTAGGCTCTACATAACCCGCCTCCTTGCAGAGGTTCTTGGTCTCGCGCGTACCTATATTATATAGGTAAATATCAGAATCGGTAGAGATGGCATACTGAACGCCCTCTTTCTTGCGGCAGGTATAGGCGATGGTCTTGGAATCAGGACTCCATGCCAACTGCTCGATGCCTCCGAATGGAGCCATAGGGCACTCGAATGGTTCATCCTTCAGGATGTCTTCGCCAGCGTTGACGGTACCGTCCTCAGCCACATCAGCCACGAAAGGATGGAGAAGGCTCTCTACGTAGTGGTCCCAGTGGCGATAGTTCATGTCGGTAACGAGACGGCCGGTAGCCAATGGAAGGTCAGAAGGATTCTCCTTGATGGTTCCGTGATAAGGGAGTTCCTTGATGAGGATTACCTTCTTGCCGTCAGGAGAGAAGCGGAAGCCCTGGATGCCCAACTTGTCGTTGGTGAGCTGCTTGCGGCCTGTTCCGTCTGGGTTCATGCTCCAGAGCTGACCGTCACGGATGAAGGCAATCTTCTGACCGCCCTGAATCCATGCAGCATCGCTTTCGCTCTTGGCATCAGTGGTCAAAGCCTTCTGGTTCTTGCCATTGGCATCCATGATGAAGAGCATCTGATGGCTCTTGTTTTCCTTAACACTGTAGTAACCCACCTGGTAAACCACCTGCTTGCCATTAGGCGAAGCTTCTGCGGCCCCAATACGTCCCATAGCCCAAAGAGCCTCTGGTGTCATCAGGTGGTTCTCCACCTTGATGTTGTTTTTCTCAATCATAGTCTGTGCATCGACTGTTGTCGCACCCATGGTGAGGGCTGCAGCAGCCAAAATCATTGCTTTAATCATATTTTTGTGATTTTATTGAATATTCGGTGCAAAGTTACTGCAAATCGAGGACAATACAAAATAAATCGTGATTTATTTTTATAGTCGAGTGCAGCGTAACTTATTCAAAGTTACTGCAAAGTGAGGACAATACAAAATAAATCATAAAAAAAACTTATGGATTCTTTCTCGTATCCCATTTTTTTTGTAATTTTGCAGTGTGTAATCAAGACATTAAACTTAATATGAATATTTTATTTCTTACGCAGTTTGCCAGCTTTGTCGTTTCTGGTATGCTGGCATTATTTCTGATATTGACCCGCTTTCAGATACGCTGGCCCAACCATCGCTATGAGGTATCGCGATGGCTGATGTGTGGAGCTATGCTTGCTCTGACTTTCCATTTCGTCTTGCAGATGGCATTTGATATCCGTGCCAAGAGCGATGCAGTCGGTGCCGTGGTGAACATTCTCTTCTATGCACCTATCGAATATCTCGTGACCTATGCCACTTTCAATCTCATCTGCTATCGCAGTGGGCGCAAGCGGGTAGGACTGTTCTGTTTGCTCAGCTATGCGCTTATCATTATCTGCTTCCTGATGGGATTCATTGGGGTTGTACCCAAGGGCAGCACGCATATCGGTTTCTGGCTGTATCTGATGCTGGCTATCTTTACCCTCACTATCATTTACTGCATCATCGTTACCTTTCGTGAGATGCAGCACCATCGTAAGATTCTCCTGGACAATACTGCGGAAGACCTTTTGCCGTTTGACAGCTTTGCCAGCATGAGTTATGTCTCCATGGGTATCTGCTGTCTGGGTTTGATGGCGGGCATCATCTCCCGCCCCATCCTGCTGGTCATTGCCCCGCTGGTACTGCTTTCGGTGGTTGTCTTCATCGTCAATTTCGTGGGTTATGGTTTCAATATCATGCCGCTGGACAACATGCTTGAACGGCAGATAGAGGAGGAGACAGAAGAGGAGACAGAAGAGGAGAAACCTGCTGAGGACGAAGAGGAAGTTGACGAATGTCTGACGCCGGAGAGTATCGCCAAGATTGAGAAATTGCTGGCAGAATGGTGCAAGAATGGAGGTTTCCGTGACAGCGCTATGAACATGCCGATGCTGGCATCCATGATTTGCGTCAACCGTAAAGACCTGTCTGCTTATTTTGAAGATTATCTCCAGAGCAGTTTCCGAGTATGGCTGAGCGATATCCGATTCCAGAAAGCCCAGAGCATGTTGAGGGAAGAAACCAGATACTCCAACGAAACGGTTTCCATAGAATGCGGCTTCTCATCCCATGCCCATCTCTATAAAGTCTTCAAGGCTAAGACAGGTATGACTCCGATACAATGGCGCCGTTTTATGGCAAACAAAGCTAGTGAAAATAGTTTCATTCCTACGAATGAAACACCTATTTGATAGGAATGAAACTATTTCCTTGAGGAGTGAAACTCCTTTTTTGGTTTTTAATTATTATATTTGCAACCGTAAGTGATAATTAAAAATGAATTTATATGGAGAATTACTCAGTTTTACAGACCATGACGCTCGCTGATATCGTGGGTGTATTTCTCATCCTGGTGATAGCCCTTGGCTCATTCTCTCTGATGTGGATAGATTATCGTGTATACCTGGAAAATCATAACAAGAAGCTCCGCCTGTTCGATTTCATCAGGAAGGAACAGTTGTATCTTTTCCTTTTCCTGATGTTCATCTTTCTGATTGGTGGGGAGATATTGCTCTATTCCTATTTATAAAGGTACTGATGAGTTGCCAGAAATAAGGGGATTGCTGTTTTTATGGCATGATAATGACAACTTTTGCGTCCTTTATTTGATTATTCAATAGTTTTTTTGTAATTTTGCAGGAGATTTTTGATTTCAAATTGCAAGATATAATAACAATTATGAAGATAGGATTTGACAACGAGAAGTATCTGAAGATTCAATCCGAGCATATCAAGGAGAGAATCTCTAAGTTTAACGGAAAGCTCTACCTGGAATTGGGAGGTAAGCTTTTCGATGACCACCACGCCAGTCGTGTTTTGCCGGGTTTCCAGCCTGATAGCAAACTGCGCATGTTTCAGAAAATCAGCGATAGCATTGAGATTGTTATCGTAATCAGTGCCGCCGACATCGAGAAGAACAAGAAGCGTGCCGACCTGGGTATTACTTACGATGAGGACGTGCTGCGTCTTCGTGGCGAGTTCCAGAACCGTGGTTTCATGGTGGGGTCTGTTGTCATTACCCATTATAACGGTCAGCCTGCTGCCATCGCTTTCAAGCAGCGTCTGGAGCGTGAGGGCATCAAGGCTTACTGCCATTATCTCATCGAGGGCTATCCTCACAACGTGAATCTCATCGCTTCTGACGAGGGATTCGGTCAGAATGACTATGTGGAGACTGAGCGTCCGCTCGTCATCGTTACTGCTCCTGGTCCTGGTAGCGGCAAGATGGCTGTCTGTCTGAGCCAGCTTTATAATGAGAACAAGCGTGGGGTGCGTGCAGGCTATGCCAAGTTTGAGACCTTCCCTGTATGGAATCTCCCATTGAAGCATCCTGTGAACATCGCATACGAGGCTGCTACTGCCGACCTCAACGATGTGAACATGATCGACCCTTTCCATCTGGAGGCATACAACAAGATTGCCATCAACTACAACCGTGACGTGGAGATCTATCCTGTGCTCAATGCTTTGTTCGAGGGCATCTATGGCAGCAATCCTTACAAGTCGCCAACGGATATGGGTGTCAACATGGTGGGCTTCTGCATCTCTGATGATGAGGTTTGCTGCGAGGCATCCAAGAATGAGATTATCCGTCGTTACTATGCTGCAACCAACAAGATGGCGGCTGGCGCTTGCAATGATGCGGAAATCAACAAGATCCAGATGCTCTTCAATCAGGCTAAGATTACTACGGATTACCGCAAGGTGACAGTGGCTGCTAAGAATCACAAGAAGGAGACGGGTCATACTTCTGCTGCGATAGAGTTGGAGGATGGCACGATTATCTGCGGTCACAGCAGTGAGTTGTTGGGTTGCAGTGCGGCATTGATATTGAATGTTACCAAGCACTTGGCGGGAATCGACCATGAGTTGAAGTTGATTCCTCAGTCGATGATTGAGCCAATCCAGCATACCAAGGTGAATTATCTGGGTGGTCACAATCCTCGTCTTCATACGGATGAGGTTCTCGTAGCCCTCTCTGTTCTCTCGGAGAATGACGAGAACTGCAGAAAGGCATTGGAGCAGTTGCCTAAGCTTCGTGGCTGTCAGGCACATTGCACCGTAATGCTGAGTGATGTAGACCAGAAGATCTTCAAGAAGCTCGGAGTGAATATCACCTGCGAGCCTGTGCTGAAGAAGTAATTTCGAATTAAATTCTATAGAAGAAGTAGATTCGGATTATATAAAATACCCCCGAAAGGGTATAGTTAATCGTGAAGTTTGATTAATTATACCTTTTCGGGGGTAATTATTGAGTGCCAATTAATACTGATGAAGTAAATCTTCGATGATTATTTTCAATTCTGGTAATCCGTTTTTGATAGTATCATATACGATCGTTGTATTAACTCGATTGATTCTTTGATTTCTTCGAGCTTGTCGTGGATGGTACTGCGATTATACATACACGGCCTCCTGATTGATATTTGACTGCAATAAAGGGCGGAGCGATTTGCGGAAGCGAACTAAATCAACTTTGGTATTGAATAATTTACTTAAAGCCTCATGTAAGTTATGCATGAGCGAGAGAGTTGGCTTTTCTACTTCCACAACAATATCTATATCACTGTCTTCTGTATTTTCGCCTCGTGCAACCGAGCCGAAAATACCGAGTTTAGTGATACCAAAGCTATCTCCAAACTGTTGTTTGAAGTTGGCTAACTTTTCTAAGCTTTCTTGTAATCTAACCATAACTTGTATCTTTAGTTGCTGCAAAAATACGGAATAATTCTAAAATAACCAAAACTATTAGCTATTTTTTTTATCTTTCCACAGGCATTCCGAGCTTAGTCCAGTTTAGAAATCCGCCTTCCATATCATATACCTTGAAGCCTTGCTTCTGCATTTTCAGGCAGGCACCATGGCTTCGCTTTCCGCTTCTGCAATAGATGTAGAAGGTGCGGGATTTATCAAGCTTACTGATGCCGGCATCGAATGCCTCGGGATTGAGGTAATCCAGTTGTTGGGCACCTGCCAGATGACCTTCTGCGTATTCCTTTTGGGTGCGGACATCTAGAAGGATGCTGGTTGTATCTGCCTTTGCCTGGTCGATAAAGGCCTGTGGAGCCAATACGATGATACCATCCGATGGGGCTGATTTTGCGGATGAGGCCGATTTGCCAGCCTGTGCTGAGCAGCCCGTGGTTGATAAGCCGATGGCTGCTAAAAGAGATAAGAGTATTTTCTTCATTTTCTGTTTTGTTTATATTGTTCTTGTTTTTTGCTTTTTTTATTCATGTTTGTTCTGCTTGGCGGAAAGAATTGCAGAAATAATTGCTGAAAGAAATTATCTTAATGCCATGACTCGGCTGAGAATCAGTTTCTTGTATTGCTTCTTCATGCCGTCTGGCAGGAAGGAGGCGTCTATCAGGTCGAGCCATTTCACGATAGAGCGACGGAATTTCTTGGCGATGTTGCTGATTACCTTTTCGCTGAGTCCTGATGCCGTCATTACCTTGATGAAATCAGCTTTCTGAATCTTTCGCTTTCTGCCATTGAGCGTCAGTGCGAGTTCTTCGGGATCCTCCGGCATCACGAGCTGGGTGCAAAGGAGGTCGTAGGCAGGGGTTAATCCATAGCCCAGTTTCCTGTTGTTGTAGAGCGAGAAGTTCTTGAGATGCATGTCGGCGTTGCCGGTAATCCACGAGAAGATGACTACCTCCCAATAGTTCACGAGGTCGAGCTGCGAGAAGGAGGAATACTTTTTGATGAGTTTGGCTACCTGCTCGTAGGATCCTTTGTATTTGTATTCGGTAAGGCGCTCGGATAGCTGGCACATATCTTCCATGGCTACTTTGGTGCCATCATCCAGTCGGTCTATTCTCCGGGTGATATAACAGAGTTCGCCATCGGCAAAGCGAATCAGACCATGGGGAACCACGGCGATTTTGGCGGCTTCGGCGAGGTGCATTGTGAGATCTTCTATTTCCGGAAGACAGCGATAGCGGTCGGTCTGGGGCTTGAGGATGTATTTTCCCCAGAGGCCTACGATGGTAAATCGGGATGGTTCGTTCTTTCCGCCTGGGTTCACATCGAGCGAGAGTTTCGCCTGCACACCGGTGAGGGTGGTCTGGGCACGCACTACCTGCCTTGCCAGGTCGCCGATTTCCTTTCTTATATAGGGTAGGACAGGGGCTTCCTTGGTACCGAAGAGTTTCTTGGCGCAAGCAGGGTGGTAATCTATTTGACCTGGCTTGAGCGGTTTATAGCAATATAGACATTTTTCCATATTTCTTTCTCCTTTCTAGTTTTTGGGGGAAGTATTTGTTCCTTCTGCAGGTGAAGTTTCTTCTGCAAGTGAAGTTCCTTCTGTAAGTGAAGTTCCTTCTGCAGGTGAATTGTTGGTTCTTTCTGCATGAGATTCTTCAACCGGGATGACGCTGACGGCTCCGATGCAATCCTTGCAGCAGGCAAGGAGGAGCGACATTCTATCCCGCTGGTTGATTTTCCAACTGCTTTCTGCGATATTCAGGAGCCATCCTTCGGGGATTAACCCATCGAAGAAGGGAAACAGTACGGTATCGTGGTAGGGCTCGTTTGATAACGGGAGTGTGAGGCTCACGGCTTCTGCACCATCCGATGCCAGATAATCAGCATCGTAGGCAAAGGTGAAACCCGTTTCGTCTTCCGTCAGCAGGCCTACGTATTGGTTGTAGAGATAAATCTTTCCTTGTTTCATAAAGTTCAGTTTTTATTCTTTTCTGATAGGAACGGGGCCGATTTCCTGGCCGAAGAGGAGGAGAACCTGGTTAACTTTGTCCAGTCGCAATGTTTCCTTTCCCTGTTCCAGTTCTCTTACGAATCGGAGGCCTACGCCTGATTTCGCAGCCAAATCTATTTGGGTCAATCCGAATTGCTTGCGCATTTCCTTGACGTATGATGATAATGTATTGCTCATATTTTATTTGTTTTATACCCTTTCGGGGACAAATATACGAATAAAATATGAAAATACCCCCGAAAAGGTATAATTTATAATATCATTTAACAAATTATACCTTTTCGGGGGTAATGTTATGCGTTTGTGACTGGAGTAACTCCTGTAACATTAGCTAGTGTGTCACGAATAAAACCATTGATTGTTGTTCCTGCTTGCATCGCCATCATTGCAATACGGCTATGAATTTCAGGAGTAATGCGGATATTCAAGTTGCCACTATAAGGTGCACGAGGTGCCTTGCCATTGGCTTTACATAAAGCCAGATAGTCATCTATTGCGCCTTCAAAATCCCTTCGTAGTTCATTGACATCTTGACCTTCGTAGGTAATCATATCCTTGCTCATTCCGAGAACTTTGCCATATAAGCAATTGTCCTCCTCACTATAATCTACGCTACCCGTATAACCTTTATATTTTAATAATCCCATATTATGTTCCTCCTATTTATTAATATATCCATTAGCTTTTAGAAATGTGAATACTTGTCTCATAACATATCCTTTGATTATATTTGAAGGATGAGGCTTATGCATGATGTAGCTATTAAAAAAGCGTAACGAATACCTTTTGGGGTAATTCATTACGCTTTCATTTATCTGGAAACCATTATTTCCCGAGATTATTATTTTCCGAGATTATTCTTTTTCTCGTTCAGTTCTGCCTGCTTACGCATCATCTCTTCCTGCTGCTGGCGCTGCAATTCCTGGAGGGCCTGCATTCTTGCCATAAGGCCGCTTGCCTTCTTAGGGTTGTTCTTGTTCTCCTGATAGCGCTTCTCCAGGATGGCGAGGAGCTTCTCGTCGTTGGTGGTCTTGCGCAAGGTCCACATGATTGCGGCACTGAAGAACAATGAGATGAAGTAGTAGAAGTTCAAACCTGCTGAGTAGTCATTGAACATGAAGAAGAACATCAATGGCATGAGATACATCATCCACTGCATCATCTTCATCTGCTCTGCCTGCTGACCTACCATCTGGTCACGCTGCTGGCGCATCGTCATCCATGAGTACAACAGGTTGGCTACGCAGAAGAGAATACAGGTCAAACTCAAGTGGTCGCCAATCAACCAGATGTTGGTGTTCCACTCGATGATTGGGTCGAAGGTGCTCAAGTCGCTCATCCACAAGAACTTCTCACCACGAAGCTGGATGGCATTAGGCACGAAGTTGAACATCGCAACCCAAACCGGCATCTGAATCAGCATTGGCAAGCAACCAGACAGTGGACTAACACCATACTTGGCATATTCTGCCATCATCGCCTGCTGCTTCTGCATCTGGTCCTCAGGCTTGTTGTACTGAGCGGTAGCTGCCTCGAGCTTTGGCTTCAGCACACGCATCTTGGCAGAACTCATATAGCTCTTCTTCACCATAGGGTAGGTGATGAGCTTGAGGAGCAATGTGATGAGAATCAATACGATACCCATTGGGAATACATTGCTCAACCAGTCGAACACGTAGAGTGTGAAGAAACGGTTGATCCAGCGGATGATAGGCCATCCCAGATAAACGAGCTTCTGGAACTCCAGGTCCTTGCCGAAGGTGCTCTCCTTCTCTGTATTCTTCAGAATCTGGAAGTCGTTAGGACCGAAGTAGAACTCAAACTCAGATGCCTTCTTGCCGGTTGGGTCGAAGGCAGTCTTCATCTTAGCCTGGAACTGCTTCAGGTAGCCCGAACCCTTTTCCTGAGGGATAGAGGTCATGAAGGCATCCTTGTCGAAGTTGTCCTTAGCTACCATAATAGCTGAGAAGAACTGGTTCTTGAAAGATACCCAGTCGATAGTCTCTTCAATTTTCTCGTCGATTTTCTCGCTGCCCTCGTTCAGGTGGTCGGTGCCGCCCTCTACCTCATGATAGGTGAGGGTAGTGTAGCGGTTCTCGAACATGAAGCCACGCTCCTGCTGGCGTGCCTTGTCGCTCCAGTCGATGCTCATCTTGTTGCAGTTAGGTGAGAACAGTCCTGCCATACCTTCTGTCTGCAGACTCATGTGGAGCATGTAGTCATCGCCGAGGGTATAGGTCATGCTGAGGGTCTTGCCTGGGGCAGCCTCTGCAGTCATGGTGACAGACTTGTCAGTCACGTTGGATGGAGTGAAGTAGAGATCGCTGGTGATGATGTTGGCCTCCTTCGCCTCGAGCATGAACTTGAGGCTCTGGTCGTTGCCGTCGAAGAGGGTAACGTCCTTCTGGTCGGCAGAACCGTCTTTCACCTTGAGGTTGTGACCCACGTATCCCTTGATGACTGCCTTCTCGACAGTACCACCCTTGGTATTGAGCGTCAACTCAACCTTCTCATTCTTCAAAACTACTTTCTGAGCCTGACCCTTCAAAGCCGAATAGAATAGGGCGGTAGAGTCTGCCTCAATCTGAGCCTTCGCATCAGCCTGGCGCTTAACAGCGGCAGCCTTGCTGGCCTTTTCCATCTCGGCATGTTTAGCCTTGGCGATGGAGTCCTGAACGAATGCCGCTCTCTGTTCTTCGGCTGAAGGCTGGTTGTACCAGCTAAAGCCAATCAGCACTACGGCAATCAGGAGGAAACCGATAATGTTGTTCTTATTCATTATTATTTTTATTGTTTTATTTTCTCTGAGAAGACAGCAAATGCTGTGCCATTCTGCTGCCTGAAGCCAGCCTGCCGCTATTTCTTGTTAGCGATGGCTGTCTTTACAAAGTCAACAAACAATGGGTGCGGCTTCAATACCGTGCTCTGGTACTCTGGATGATACTGTGTTCCGATGTACCATTTCAAGCCTGGGATTTCCACTACTTCTACCAGGTCGCTCTCCGGATTGCGGCCCACGCACTTCATGCCATGCTTCTCGTATTCCTTCAGGAAATTGTTGTTGAACTCATAGCGGTGGCGATGGCGCTCCTGGATATGCTCCTTCTTATAGATGTTGAACACGCGACTGCCTTGTCTCAGTACGCACTCGTAGGCGCCGAGTCGCATGGTTCCACCCATGTTTGATATGTTCTTTTGCTCCTCCATGATGTCGATGACATTATGTGGAGTCTTCTCATCCATCTCGCGGGAGTTGGCATCCTTGTAGCCCAATACGTTGCGGGCGAATTCGATGACGATCATCTGCATACCCAGGCAGATGCCGAAGGTAGGGATGTCGTGGGTGCGGGTGTAGTGGGCAGCGATGATCTTGCCCTCGATGCCGCGCTGGCCGAATCCTGGACAGATGACGATGCCGTCCTGACCTTTCAGCTGCTCAGCCACATTCTCTTCCGTGAGATGTTCTGAGTTGATGAATGTAATCTTCACCTTGTGGTCGTTGTAGGTGCCGGCATGCGAGAGGCTCTCGCGGATGCTCTTGTAGGCATCCTGCAGGTCGTACTTTCCAACGAGACCGATGTTCACCACCTCAGTAGCCTTGTTCCTGCGGTCGAGGAATGTTTTCCAAGGACCCAGTGCAGGCTTCTCGCCGATAGGCTCTCCCATCTTGCGGAGGATGGCGGTGTCGAGGCCCTGGTTCTGCATGTTGACAGGTACCTCGTAGATGCTAGGAAGGTCTTCGCTCTGGATCACGCAGTCGATGTCTACGTTACAGAAGCTTGCCACCTTCTTCAGGATTCCCTCTTCGAGATGCTTCTCGGTGCGGAGAATCAGAACATCTGGCTGAATACCTACACTCTGCAGTTCCTTCACGGAGTGCTGGGTAGGCTTTGTCTTCAACTCGCCTGCTGCCTTCAGATAAGGCACATAGGTGAGGTGAACATTGACGGCGTTCTTGCCCAGTTCCCATTTCAGCTGTCGGATAGCTTCCATGTATGGGGCACTCTCGATGTCGCCGATGGTTCCGCCAATCTCGGTAATCACGAAGTCATAGTGATACTTCTTGCCGAGCAGCTTCACGTTGCGCTTGATCTCGTCGGTGATGTGAGGCACCACCTGGATGGTCTTGCCGAGATAGTCGCCACGACGTTCCTTGTCAATGACTGCCTTGTAGATACGACCTGTGGTGAGAGAATTCGCTTTTGTAGTCTGAATGCCGGTGAATCGCTCGTAGTGTCCGAGGTCCAGGTCGGTCTCCATACCATCTACCGTTACGTAGCACTCACCATGCTCGTACGGGTTCAGTGTACCCGGGTCGATGTTGATGTATGGGTCAAACTTTTGGATAGTAATGTTGTAACCTCTTGCTTGAAGAAGTTTACCGATGGATGAAGATATGATTCCTTTACCCAAAGAAGAAACCACACCACCAGTAACGAAGATGTACTTTGTTTCAGCCACGATATTTATAATTTAAATTAGAATAATTTTGGGTGCAAAGTTACTATAAAATTATGAATTAGCCAAAATATTTGTAAAGAATGGCTCTGAATTTAGAATTATTTTGTTACCTTTGTGGCCAAATTATGTTATATCAAGGTATGAAAATAAAATTTGGATTACTCGTTTTAGCTTGGGTGGCTTGTCTGGCGCCTGCCGATGCGCAGCGTTCGCACAGGAAAAATGCACCTAAGGAGACTCTTGAAGCTAAGGATAATCGGCTGTTGAAAGACTATGCTGATTCTCTCTCAGTATATGGCAGTCGGCTGGATTCAGTCAGGTTGAAAGCCGATGACAGCCGTTTCGGCCTGCTCTTTACTCCGCTCACTTTCTATCATTCTCCTGCCAATCATCTGCTGCGCATCTCGCCAAAGGGTGAAGTGGGGGATTCGCTCGAGACGGAGCTGGATGCTGCCCTGATGGATATCTATCTCAGACGTCCCGACCTGGTAAGGGCTACGGAATCCCGACTCAGAAAGGTGGGGGCACCGCTCGATGCGCCTTCCAAGCCGAAGAAAAACCATCCTGACCTCGTTGAGCAGGTGGCTCCGAAGGCGATAGAGATAGAGTCGGCTCCGATGGATCTGGTCATCACCCGTCCTAACTTCTGGACTATCAACGGTGATTATTACCTTCAGTTCCTGCAGAATTATGTTTCGAGCAACTGGTACAAGGGTGGTGAGAGCAACTATTCGATGCTGGGACGCATCACCATGCAGGCAAATTACAACAACAAGCAGAAAGTGAAGTGGGACAACAAGCTGGAGCTGCGACTGGGTTATCAGACTTCCAAGGGCGACTCCCTGCGTTCTCTCAAGACTTCCGACGACTTGATACGATATACCAGCAAGTTGGGTCTTCAGGCTACCAAGCGATGGTATTATACCTTGCAGATGGTGGCTCAGACGCAGTTTGCCCATGGATTGAAGAGTAATGACAAGATGGTTTATTCCGATTTCTTCTCTCCATTCAATCTGAACCTCTCTGTCGGTATGGATTATTCGGTTGATTGGTTCAAGCACAGGCTGAAGGGTAGTGCCCATCTGGCTCCTCTGGCGGTCAACTGGAAGTATGTGGGCCGTGAGGCGTTGGCTACAAGATATGGTTTGGACGAGGGTAAGCACAGCTTGGTGGATTACGGTTCGGAATGCACGTTTGACCTGTCCTGGCAGATAGCGCAGAACATCAAATGGAAGACCCGATTGTGGGGTTATACCACCTACAAGCGTGCGGAAATAGAGTGGGAGAATACGATTACCTTCCAGTTCAACCGTTACATCTCCACCAACATCTTCCTCTATCCGAGATTTGATGATGGTGCCAAGCGCAAGGACGATCAGAGCTACTGGCAGTTCAAGGAATTCATGTCTATCGGCTTCTCTTATTCTTTCTAGAAAAGTTTGCTCCCACACGCCCTGAAAGGGTTTATCCTCACACGCCCTGAACCAACGGTCACCGGCCGAAGGGAAAGGTAAAGGGCAGAAGCTCCTAGCCCGGGGCAACGCCCTGGGTTAAAAACCGCAATCAACAATACCGCCCTGAAAGGGCAAAAGCTTTAAAGATATCAGAAAGCTTTTGCCCTTGCAGGGCGTCTTTTGTATATATATCCTTAATACCCAGGGTGTTACCCAGGGTTAGGAGCTTTCGCCCTTTACCTTTCCCTTCGGCCGGTGACTGTTGGTTCAGGGCGTGTTAGAAACAAGGCATGTTAGAAGCGGAAGCAGACTTCTGCATCTGCCATGGAGTAATTATGCTTCGCGAGTGTCTTGTCGTTGATAAGCGCATACTCGGTAAGGATAGAGATTCGCTTGCCGATATGGAAGTTCAAACCTGCCTCATACTGGGTTCTCTGCATGTTGCTCTTGCCGTTAGGCTGATACATGTCGTAACGTGCCTTGATGTCGATTCGGCTGTTCTTTGGCAGCTGAGCCAATGGAGCGATAACCAATCCATATACACCCTGTGCCTTGTCGCCGATTTTTGCATTCAGATTGCAGTCCTTGGCGTTGGCATCGTTGAAGTTGGTGATGCTCTTTGCGAATGCCTTTCCTGTGGAGTGGATATATTCGGAGCGTACGGTCCAGCCGTCTTTCTTATATTCGAAAGAGAAGGCGTAGCGGTTCTGGTTGAGGCTGCGAACCTCGTTGGTATGAGTAATCTCTTTTGTGGCATCTGGTCGGCTAGAGACCAAATCTGTAACAGTTTCCGTCCAAGTTCCCTTTCTTGCATAAGAACCGGTCCATCCGAAGGCACCGATGCGCATGCCGCTTACTGGCATCAGCCATACACCGCCAATCACATTCTTCTGCTGGTCAACGTCCTTGGTGTTGATGCCCTGTCCGTTGAATACGCCAATCTGATAGTGCAGCAGGTTTCTGCCGTTGGCATTCTTGAGGAAATCACCCTGAAGCTGCAGACCGATGTCACGACCGTTGGAAGCATGCTCTCCGGCACGGTCACCGAAACCTGCCAGCTTGCTCACGTTCTGGGAATATCCCATGAAGCCCTGGTCGATAGGGTGCATCGGATTCTCAAAGGTGAATGGGTTCTTGAACTGACCAATCTTCACCTTGAAATAGTCGTACTTCTGCCATTCAGCAAACAAATCCACCATTCTCGGGCTTGACCCCAGGTTGGAGGTGTTGCCGTTGAACTGAATCTGAGTCTTCCAGTAGAAGTCGCCTGCGATGCGACCTTCGAGAGCGATACGAGCCATACGGATGTTGAATGAGTTGGATTCAGCATCTTTCTGTCCGCTGTACTGATACTGGGTCATTCCATACCCCGACAATTTTACGTTGCTCAACCATGAAGGCAATTCGATGGTCTGCTTCTTTTGGGCGCTGGCAGAGACCGCAGTCAAAGCCATGAGCGCCAGGATGATACCTTTTTTCATCTTATTTCTATTTTGTTTTCTAGGTTTACTGAACTTTCGCATGTGGGGAAGTTAAGGGAAGTTAGGAAGTAAGGAGAAGTTAGAGGGACAAATGTTCTGAGTTTACGCCAGAAGACTATTGTCTCTTAACTTCCCGAACGGCCGTAGGGAGTGATAACTTCATTAACTTCAATCAATTCCCTCACTTGCGAAACTTGAATTAGTTTATTGCTTTGCTGCGAGTTCCTCTTCTGTCAGGTCTTCAGCCTGTGCTGCCTGGAGTGCGAGTTTCTCTGCCTCCTTGGCAGCCTTGGCTTCTGCTATTGCCTTTTCACGTTCCTTGCGCTCCTTCTTCTTCTGCTTGATTTCAGCATCGCTGCGCTTCTCTAGCAATACAACGTTCTCTACGTGAGGAGTATGAGGGAACATGTCAACCGGCTGGACAGCAGCCACCTTGTAGTGGTCGTCCATCAGCTGCAGGTCGCGTGCCTGGGTAGCAGGATTGCAGCTTACGTATACGATGCGCTTTGGCGCTGCGTTCAGGATGACGTTTATTACGTCTGGGTGCATTCCGGCACGTGGCGGGTCGGTGATGATGACGTCCGGGCGACCGTGCTGGGCGATGAAATCATTGGTCAGGATGTCCTTCATGTCGCCTGCATAGAAGAGGGTGTTCTCGATGTTGTTCACCTGGGAATTCACCTGGGCATCCTCGATAGCTTCTGGCACGTACTCGATACCGATGACCTTCTTTGCCTTGTGAGCCACGAAGTTGGCGATGGTTCCGGTGCCGGTATAAAGGTCGTAAACCAGCTCATCTCCGGTAAGGTTGGCAAACTCGCGTGCCACACAGTAGAGGTGGTAAGCCTGCTCGGTATTGGTCTGGTAGAAACTCTTCGGACCTACCTTGAACTTCAGGTCCTCCATCAGTTCGAAGATATGGTCGTTACCCTTGAAGAGGCTGAGTTCCAGGTCGTTGATGGTATCGTTGCCCTTCTGGTTGTCCACGTACATGAGTGATGTAATCTGAGGGAACTTATCTGCCACCTGCTGCATCAGCTCCAATGCCTTCTGCTCATCTCCCTCCTCATCATAGTGGAACTGGAATACGAGCATCCACTCGCCGGTGTTCGAATTGCGGATCATCATGTTGCGGAGCAAACCGTGCTGCTCACGGAGATCGTAGAAGGTATAGTCGTGAGAATCAGCATATTCGAAGACGAAGTTGCGGATTTCGTTGCAGAGGTCGTCCATCAGCCAGCACTTCCTGATAGGATAAATCTTGTCGAAGGCTCCGGTGATATGGAAACCGATGGCGTTCTGGGCGTGGCGTTCCTTGAGTGATGAGACGGTATCGTCCTCTTTCTGAGGAAGTTGTGAGAGTTCCTCTGCGGTGAACCAGCGCTTGTTGCTGCATCCGAACTCAATCTTGTTGCGATACTCCTGGGTCTTCACGCTGCCCATGATAGGGCGGAACTCAGGGAGTTCAATCTTGCCGATGCGGGTAAGCTGGTCTTCCACCTGCTTCTGCTTCGCCTTGATCTGCTCCTCGTAAGGCAGGTTCTGCCATTTGCAACCGCCGCAGATGCCGAAGTGCTCGCACATAGGCTCCTGACGGATGTCGCTTTTTTTGATGAAGCGAACCACCTTCGCCTCGCAGTACTTATGTTTCTTCTTGACTACCTGCAAATCTACCACATCACCTGGCACACAGAACGGAACGAAGATGACCTGGTCGTCTACTCGTGTGATGCACTTACCCTCGGCTGCAACAGCCTCGATGGTGATGTTCTCCAAAAGAGGTAATGGTTTACGTTTTCTTGCCATAATTCTAATTTGTTTTTTATGGGTGCAAAGTTAATACATTTTTGCGAGAAATGAAAGAGTTGTCCCGAATTATTTGCGTTTAAAAGTAAAAGGCGTTTAAAGGTAAAAAAGTAAAAAGGTAAAAAAGTAAAAAGATTGTGGGGCGGTAACAAAAGTAACAGGTAATATTTTGTGGTTGTAAAGGGGTGAAAATGTGAATGTGAATGTGAATTTGAAATGTAAGTGAAGAAAATGAGTGGATAGTATATATTTATTGTAATATATATATTTATTTATTTTATGTTCGCGCGTACCTTAATATATAAGGAATATCTTATTCTTATATCATTACATGATTCCCTTTTTTATTCGCTTACATTTCAAATTCACATTCACATTCACATTTTTATATCAGAAGTTACCTGTTACTTTTGTAACTTTTGTTATCGTCTCACAATCCTTTTACCTTTAAAATTCTTTTTTACCTTTTTACCCTTTTTACCCTTTTATTCAAGTTTCGCAAGTTCAGAAGTTAATGAAGTTAAAGGAGTTATCGCTCCCTACGGTCGCTGAGGAGTTAAGACAATAGTCTTTTTGTCGTAGTTTTTAAGCAGCAAGACATACGTCTTAACTCCTTAACTTCCTTAACTCCTTTAACTTCCTGATATGCGAAAGTTCAGCCTTTTACCTTTAAACAGCGTCCCGACGTAGCGCCAACTGCGTGGCGACGTAATCTCTTCTGCGTCCCGACGTTGCCATCCCTGCATCGCCACGCATTTTCATCCTCCTCGTATCGCATTTTCATCCTCCTAGCTTCACTTTTCCATCTTACATTTTTGTTACTTTTTCCGCTTCCTTGTGGTGGATTGTTAAAAAAATCCCCGTGTGTGCGACAACAGTTTAAAATGTAATCTCGGGATAGCAAAAAAGATTATAAAAGTTTGGTAGTTTCAAAATAATGTCGTATATTTGCATCATCAACAAAGAATTGATAATAGCTAGAATAATATAATATTTTTGAACCTATAAAAATATGAACGAAAAAAGAGTTTATACATTCGGTAATGGAAAGGCCGAAGGAAATGCGAAGATGCGTGAAGTGCTTGGCGGTAAGGGTGCTAACCTCGCTGAGATGAATCTTATTGGTGTACCTGTTCCTCCAGGTTTCACTATCACAACAGACACATGCAATGAATACTATGAGGTAGGTGAGGAAAAAATCAAGGAACTTCTTCAGGATGAAGTAATGGCTGCTGTGGCTCACACAGAGGCTTTGATGAACAGCAAG
Source organism: Prevotella sp. SGI.167 (assembly GCF_050313615.1). Taxonomy (NCBI): domain Bacteria; kingdom Pseudomonadati; phylum Bacteroidota; class Bacteroidia; order Bacteroidales; family Prevotellaceae; genus Prevotella; species Prevotella sp. SGI.167. The sequence goes on from NZ_JBNPLT010000022.1 coordinate 47,143, forward strand.
TTCGGTTCTGTTGAGAACCCTCTCCTCGTTTCCGTGCGTTCTGGTGCACGCGCTTCTATGCCAGGTATGATGGATACTATCCTCAACCTCGGTCTGAATGACGAAGTTGCTGAGGGATTGGTCAAGAAGACCGGTAATCCTCATTTCGTATACGATTCATATCGCCGTTTCGTACAGATGTACGGTGACGTTGTTATGGGATTGAAGCCTGTTAACAAGGAAGATATCGACCCATTCGAGGCTATCATCGAAAAGGTGAAGGAAGAGCAGGGCGTTACTCTTGACAAGGACCTCTCTGTAGAGTCACTCAAGAAGCTCGTTGAACTCTTCAAGGCTGCTATCAAGGAGCAGACCGGTCAGGATTTCCCTACCAATCCTATCGATCAGCTCTGGGGCGCTATCTGCGCTGTGTTCCGTTCTTGGATGAACGAGCGCGCTATCCTCTATCGCAAGATGGAAGGTATTCCTGATGAGTGGGGTACTGCTGTTTCTGTCATGGCGATGGTATTCGGTAACATGGGCGATACATCTGCTACAGGTGTTTGCTTCTCACGTGACGCTGGTAATGGTGAGAATCTCTTCAATGGTGAGTATCTTATCAATGCACAGGGTGAGGACGTGGTTGCTGGTATCCGTACTCCACAGCAGATTACAAAGATTGGTTCTCAGCGCTGGGCTGAGCGTGCCGGTATCTCTGAGGAGGAGCGCGTTGCTAAGTATCCTTCTATGGAAGAGGCTATGCCTGAGCTTTACAAGGAGCTCGACGCTCTCCAGGATAAGCTGGAGCACCACTATCACGATATGCAGGACATGGAGTTCACCGTACAGGAAGGTAAGCTCTGGTTCCTCCAGACACGTAACGGTAAGCGTACAGGTACCGCTATGGTGAAGATTGCTATGGATCTCCTCCACGAGGGTATGATTGACGAGAAGACTGCTATCCTCCGCTGTGAGCCTCAGAAGCTCGATGAGCTCTTGCACCCGGTATTCGATAAGCTGGCTCTCTCTAAGGCTAAGGTCATCACACAGGGCCTCCCTGCATCTCCAGGTGCTGCCTGCGGTCAGATTGTATTCCATGCAGACGATGCTCAGGAGTGGCATGAGGACGGCAAGAAGGTGATCATGGTTCGTATCGAGACTTCTCCTGAAGACCTCGCTGGTATGTCAGCTGCCGAGGGTATCCTTACCGCTCGTGGTGGTATGACTTCTCACGCTGCCGTTGTGGCTCGTGGTATGGGTAAGTGCTGTGTATCTGGTGCTGGCTCTATCAACGTTGACTACAAGTCAAAGACTGTTGAGATTGAGGGCGTAGTTTACAAGGAGGGTGATTACATCTCTCTGAACGGTACTACTGGTCAGGTTTATGCAGGACAGATTGAGACAAAGGCTGCAGAGCTTTCAGGCGACTTCAAGGAGTTGATGGACCTCTGCGACAAGTATACAAAGATGGAGATCCGTACCAATGCAGATACTCCACACGATGCAGAGGTAGCTCGTGCATTCGGTGCCAAGGGTATCGGTCTGACACGTACAGAGCACATGTTCTTCGATGATCAGAAGATTGTTGCGATGCGTGAGATGATTCTGGCTGACTCTGTTGAGGGTCGCGAGAAGGCTCTTGCCAAGCTCCTCCCATATCAGAAGGCTGACTTCTACGGAATCTTGAAGGCTATGGATGGCTGCCACGTGAACATCCGCTTGCTCGACCCACCTCTCCACGAGTTCGTACCACACGATTTGGCTGGTCAGGAGACTATGGCTAAGGAGATGGGTGTAAGCGTTGAGGAAATCAAGAAGCGTGTGAACTCTCTGGCAGAGAATAACCCAATGCTCGGTCATCGTGGTTGCCGTCTCGGTATCACATTCCCAGAGATTACAGCTATGCAGACTCGCGCCATCCTCGGTGCAGCTTGCGAGTTGAAGAAGGAAGGTTTCAACCCATGTCCAGAGATCATGGTTCCGCTCATCGGTACTGTTCAGGAGCTCAAGCAGCAGAAGGCTATCATCCTCGCTACTTCTAAGGAAGTATTCGCTGAGTACGGCGTAGAGGTTGAGTTCGAGATTGGTACAATGATTGAGATTCCTCGTGCTGCCCTTACTGCAGGTCAGATTGCAGAGGAGGCTCAGTACTTCTCATTCGGTACTAACGACTTGACACAGATGACCTTCGGTTATTCTCGTGACGACATCGCTTCATTCCTCCCTGCATACATGGAGAAGAAGATCTTGAAGGTTGACCCATTCCAGGTTCTCGACCAGGAGGGTGTTGGTCAGCTCATCAAGATGGCAGTAGAGAATGGTCGTGCTACCCGTCCTAACCTCCGCACTGGTATCTGCGGTGAGCACGGTGGTGAGCCATCATCAGTTAAGTTCTGCGCTAAGGTTGGCATGAACTATGCTTCATGCTCTCCATTCCGCGTGCCTATCGCACGTTTGGCTGCCGCACAGGCCGCCGTCGAAGAATAATCGAAACGTTCTGAAAATTATCTATATAAAGGGCAAGTATCTGGTAAACAGGTACTTGCCCTTAGTTTTTGTGCATATTCTGCCTGTTCCAAATGCAGAATAAGAGGCCAAAATCAGGAGCGTGTTTCCCAAAAATCAGGAGCGTGTTTCCCAAGCCATTCATTTGTTTCGCAAAACAAGGAAGAATTGCTGGTGCCAACACCACGGGTGGGTGGATTGAAACTACCTCCCATCACCACCATTCTTTTATTCTCTTTTGTCATTTCTTTCAATCATTTTATTATTATATAATTCTTTGCTACCTTTTAAAAGAGGGCTTCATATTGTTTGATGATGTTTTTCCATGGGTAGTGGTGGTAAGTCAGATCGGTCAAGTCACCATCATTTTGCTTTACGTTCATGCAGAGTTCTTTCAATTGTTCGGCATCAAGGTAGTAGTGAGCCATGTTGAAGGTGGTTTCTCTGTTGTATTCCACTCCGTAGGCCAGTATGGGGCATCCGAAGAACATGGCCTCCACCAATGAAGGATTGGTGCCGCCCGCACTATGCCCATGGACATACAAGCGGCAGTTTTTGCGCAGAGTATAGAGCACGTCAAGGTCGTAGATACTGTCTAAAATACGGATATTGTGTATCATGCCATATTTGAACCTCAAGTTCTTGCTGTAGCTGCTGTGGTTCCAGTTGCCGATAAACACCAGCGGCATACCGCTTTCGGCAAAGGCCTGCAATGTGATGTCGCATTTGTTTTCAGGCTCTATGCGGCATATCGACAAGGCATATCCTTTTTTGTCGAGCATATACTTGTTCAATATGCTGCTTTGTTTCTCCTCCGACACATTGCGCAGCACATGGTCTCCACCGTAGGCTATCAGTTCAGGACTTTTCCCATATTTTTCTTCAACATATCGCTGTATCACTTTGTTGTCGGCAATAACGATATCAGCGCACCTCACCGCCAGCTTTTCGCTCAGTCTGAGATACCATTTGGCAAATCCTCCCCATTTGGCACGGGTATGTTCTAAACCGTCAATGTTGACAATCAGTTTCTTATGGAAAAACAAACGGAAAAAGGGCAGGAAAACACCCCCTGAAACACCCAGAACAAGCACAGTGTCAAAACCTATGATGCAGCACATCAGCGACAATATATCGTAGAAAATGCTTTGTGCACCGTTGGCGTGGAATAGAGGGATATATTTCAGTTTGGCCCCCTTGAATGTCTTTCGTCTGTCGTCATAATCCTTTGCCGAACAGAACACGGTGTATTTGATGTTATAACTACAGTTCACTCCAATCAGGTTTTCCACCAGTGTCTCAAATCCACCGTATTGAGCAGGCACTCCCTGTGTGCCAACTATTGCAATCCGTTTCATTGTTTAATAATTATTGTTTTTTGTATTCTATTGGTTTACCGTATGCCATTCTGCAGAAGCGTTTCTATGGCAGAAATCATGTTCTTTGCACAGAAAAGCCTTGCTTTTTTCAGTGCATTGTTGGCCATTCCGATATAGTTTTGTTTGTCTGACAGCATTTCATGTATGCGCTTCTCTATCAGTTCCAAGTCTTTCACGTCAATCTTATATCCATTCACACCGTCATCCACCATTTCCGCAATACCTCCCACCGTAGGAACAATGACAGGCAAGCCGGCACGCATGGCCTCAAGCACTGTCATGCCGAATGTTTCGATGACTTTCTCCTTGTCCGACAGGTTCAGCACAATAGAAGCCTTCATGTAAAAAGGTGTCGTATCGCTTTGCCGAGGGTAAATCTTGAGGTTGGCACCCTTGGTTGCTTTCCCGTGAATAGACTTCAGAAAACTGTTGATATTCTCCTGCGTTTCGTTGAGCACCAGGATGAAGCGATATTCAGGCATTCTTACAGCCAATTCAACAAACTCCCTTGTACCCTTATATGCTTTAAGCGAGGCAATCATGAGTATGGTTTTGAGATTGAAAGCCTTTTCGGCATCAGGTGTCATTCGTTCCACAAAATCCTTGGGCAGCGCATTGGGGATTACCGTCACCTTGCTTGGGTCGGCCAATGAAGAAGCCTGATAACCCGATACGCAGACGATTTCGTGAGCCAGCCGTTGCATCATCCATGCCAGCGTCTTGTAGAAAACTCCTTTCACAAACGCATTCTCGTGGTAATGATACACCACCCGTTTGCCCGTGAGTCGTCCTGCCAAAGCTCCGCCTATAGGGAGCAACGTGTTGATATAAAACACCACATCACGGCGGAACATCCATTTCAGTGCAAGGAAGAATGTATAGATCTGCACCACAGCATATCTTGCCATGGTAATAGCCGGATTGTTGGAAAAACGATAGAAATACGAATGTTTTCTGAAATTCTTCATGCCTTCCAGTTCATCCAGCACACCGCCACACGAAGACACCAAGTCCACGTTGTAGCCTTTGTTCAGCAACCCCTCCAGCACCATTCTCAGCACCTTGGGGCTTCCACTATAATCGTTGAAAAGATGGAAACAGACGATAGTTTTCATTCATTTAGATTTCATCAATGATATTTGTAACAATCATGGTTACATGGTTAATCCAGCCAAAAGCCCACTCCATATTTGCATCAGCCTGCTGATGTCGCCGTTTATTGTTCCCTTTTCTCTTATGGTAAAACGTGCTATCATGTCCAGCAGATAGCATTTGAACAGTATCTTGTCCATCCATTTCCCATCCGGCGAATCAACATAAGCCATGATGTCCTGGGCTGTCCAGTGACGCTCGAAAATGAATGTCTGGATGAAGAAATGATATTTATCCAACAGGGGAGGGTAGGTCATCTGGGCATATTCCCAATCAAAGACAAATAGTTCGTCCTGCTCCACATACATGTTCCAAGGAGTGAAGTCAGCATGATAAGCACAAAATCCAACATGTTTTCCCTCCCATTGCTTGACAGTATCTTCAACGGCATGCATCACCATAGCCTTGTCCACCTCTTCGGGTAGCCAGTCGGTATGTTTTTGCAAAGCCGTGAGCACCCGACAAAAGTCGCTCTTTTCAAATGCTATTTCTTGAATGGTCGCTTCTTTCAGCCGTAACAGAAATTTGTCGTGTAGTATTCCCCATTCGTGTACCACCTTTGACTGACTTGTTTTTGTTGTACTTTGCACGAATATGCTCAACCCGTTGCCCAAATCTCCACAGAACAGACATTCGGGCACACTCCTTATACCTTTTTTATGCAGAACATTCAACAACTGTGCTTCATTATCAAACAATGCGGCTATTTCACAGCTGTCTGTAGCCTTGCAATACCCCAATATCCTGTGTCCTTTGCTGAGTTGAATCGTTATTTTCTGATGTACACAGGGTGTTCCGCAGAAGATGGAAAAATCCAATTCTTCCGTGTCAGTTACCTTTTCCAGCAACTTCTTCAATTTCCCATCAAATCTGCATCTGATTTTCTCCGTATGAAGCAGACTCCTCACCATCCGTATCTTGTGCAGCAAAGGAAAGCCTCTTTTCATCCATTTTCCCTTCCAGCCGCTTGGCTGATATAGTTCCATTGCTGTGCGAAGGTTTTTGGCAGGCATTATCCAGATCTTTCCATCGGCATTATTGAACCGGTAGAACAGGCATCCTTCATCGAGGTTAAACAATTTGTTGAAAACAGCAGTGATAGTCATCAAATGCAAAGGTTTATCTACGAACGATATGCTCGGGTAATCACATCTTTTATTTCGGCTCCATGGTGTTCCCAGCAGCATGTAGCGGAAGCATCTTGAGCTTTTTTGCCCATCATTTTTCTTGTCTCTACATCAGTAAGTCTCAACATCCCCTTCGTGATGTGGTCTATCACAAAATCTCTTCCTTTTCTGGGTATGATGATTGCATAGTCATGCGTGAAGTATCGTGTATATCCAGTTGTGTCTATGCATATCAAGGGTTTCCCCAATGCCATAGCGTCAAATGAAACAGTGACGGCTCCCTCCTTCAATGCTGCATTGATCACAACATCAGCATCAGCCATCAATGTTTTGTATTTCTCCATGGAAATTTTGCCTGTAAGCGATATATATTTGCCAAGCCCCCTGTCTTTGACCATCCTTTCAAGTCTTTCCTTGTCATAGCCTTCTCCTACTATTGTCACATGAATTTGGTCATTCTGCTTCACGGCGGCATGGGTAGCTTCAATGATCAGGTCAAATCCACGCCAAGCATCCAGGCGGCCTATAGTGACATATTCGGTGACATCCTTTTTTCCCGTTTGTTTGTGGCAAGGGTAAAGCGTTGCTTCAGCAGCAACATCGGTAAAAATGATTGTCTTGTTGGCATAAGCCGAAGGAATGTATTGACGGGTAAAGTCGGTTTTACATAATATCAGATTGGCATTTTTGCATCGTTTTTTGAATCCCATGTTCCATTTGCTCAACAAAGCTATTTGCCTACGAATCCTTTCAATGATATAGCTCTTTTTTCCGTAGTGTTTGCAATATTCTTCAGGTATGGTTTCCAAACCTCCTATGGGTCCCCATATGAAGAATTGCTTTTGTCCATAGCTGCTCACCTTCCACAATGCGTTTCCGTAGGTGAGATGGTGGAAAATCCTGATGTCATTCTCCTGCATGGTCCTTTTCACGATATGGTTGGTACACACCTGCCATATATTATAATAGGTACGCACACCGCGCAAACCCTTTTTCCAGAAACGTGCCCATTTGGGCCAGTCGTAATACAGCCAGTGGATATTTTTATATGCGGGATGCTTGTCAATCCAAGGCTCGATGGTGTGCCGATTGCTTTCGCGTGTCAGCACCCACAGCTCGAAGTACTTCGACATCTCCAGCACCCAGTGCCAGCCCACGCCAATCTCACTTCCCAAGCCCGGTTCACAAGCATAGGCAGAGATAAAAATTTTCTGTTTCAAAGTCAACAAATAAAAAAATCATTACCGCTTTGCAGCCAACAGCCAATGGGCGAGTATGGGACTCAGACGAATGATTCGCCCCACAAGCAGAGAGGCCGCAATCACCACAGCCGCTACAGCCATAGCTAACATATATTCTATGATTGGATTCGGATTTGCTTTAAACCACTCACCAATGCCTGCCATATTACGTGGCAGAAAGAAATAGTGGATAAAATAAATATCAAGCGTATATCTTCCCAACATTTGCAACAAGCGTCCCACCAGTGACTCACTCCAACCCTCATACTGTTTGAAACCCATGAGTATGACTATAAGAGCTGATAGCGTAGTCATGGCTAACCATAAGATACTTGAGCCGATATAGGCTATGCCTCCACCACGATATGTGTAGAAGTGCAACAAGATACACGCTACGATTATGCCCCCCCATTCGTGACTTCCTTGCTACTTAAACCTCTACCAAGAAGTCCACATTCTGCAATCTGCGTACCGACAACAAAGTAGATAAACGACTTAAAGTGTACAAGTCCGAGAAGTGGAATCACCGCATAGTTATGCTCTTCACGCAGACACCATACTGAAGCATAAAGTATAACCACACTAACAGCCACAAGAAATACCTTCTCTGAAATACGGCTCAATTTCATTGCCTGCGACACTAACTTCAGCACAGCATATACAGCCACAAACTGAAACAGAGAGAATGTAAACCAGTAACCGCCTTTATAGCTATCTATCCAAGCGGAAATATAGTTGCTGCCTTCCATCCACACGTATAAAGCCATAAACACAGCCGCTGGCACAAAAAGCAGAAAAGCCTTCTTTCCTAAGAACTTCCAAAAGCCACTCTTCGGAATGTTCACAAGAAAACCGCTTACCATGAAGAATAAGGGTACTTCTACCTCATCGCTCAAAATCCGCATGATGGCATTATCAAGATGGCATACTGAAAAGTACAACACATGCCCTATCACTACGAGCAGCATGGCAAGCCCGCGCATCGCATCAATGAATCCAATCCTTTTTCCCATAATCTATAAGAAGTTGTTTAAAATTTATTGAAAAATAATATTATACATGCCAATAATATATTGAATATCAGTAGGTTAATTGGATTGTTTTTTGTAACTTTATGAGTACCAATCGTAAGCACTCAATTTAGGGCATACGTATGATTTAAAGCACTTTTTCAGTGCTCAATCGTCACGAGTGTTAAAAATGAAGGTTGGATTTAACAATTGGATTTTCCAACAACAGAACCACGTCTCGCCAGTCTATCCTATATACTTTCTCACCACCCTCTATGCTCATTTTCATAAACTGGTAGCCACTGATAAACTTCTTCTCAAAAAGGCTGTATGAACGGTTGTCATAGGTAAACATGCGTACTATCCTTCGGTCCTTTGACATTACAATGAACACATCACCGTCATCCGGCTCGCGATGAAGCTGTTCGCGGATGATTGACAACACGCGACTGTGCTTGCAACGCATATCTGAGAAATCACGAACATAATAAAAGTGGTTTAAACCGGTAACGCTCAACATAGCCCCTCCAGCTTCTCTACCAAACGGACAAGATCCTGATAGTTTAGGTTCCTCTGACTTAAATGAAGACCATTGCTCATTCGCAGTTCTATCATTATACGAACTGGGGAAGGCGATGCTGGCTGAATGGAATCGGATTGAACGGATGCTTCTTTTTCCGAGTCTGAGGGTCTGCCATCTACCTTTACCTCTACAAGCTGTTTGCGTGTGTCCTTGTACCATTTCGAAAAAATGTTGTAGGGAACTTTGTTCTTTACACAAAAACTCTGTATCGATTCGCCATGAGGCAACGCCTCGGTTTGATACTGAAAATAAAATCTTTCTAAATCTTCGCTGCTGTACATAATTATAATGTTTAAATTCAGCAGCAAAGGTACAAACCTTATGTTATAGCCCTAAATTGAGTGCTTACCTACTTGGTGATTAACTAATAAGTCCTTTTGGCAGTTTTGAGACTATTACATCAAATATCTTTCCAATTCTCAACATTCGGAATGTGCAGTCTCTGCATACATCTATGGCAACACAAACCGCAAATATAAGACAGCAGACAAGTAGGCAATGCAGCAGTATTGGAACAGTGTAGGTTTCCTGAATGTTGAAAATCCACAACTTCCTGTTGTTGATCATTCCTTGATGAATAAGATAGACCGCTAGGGTATAGGGGGAAAGCTTAGTGAGCAAACGCGTAAACCGATTGTCAAGGTTTTTCTTCGAAAACCATAAGAACACGAGAATCGCCAGAAACATTATCACGTTGTTGTTCTTGTCTGCCATAAGCTGATAGCCTTCAGCTCCCCGATAATTTACAAGCAGATAGTTCATCATTACTATACCAAGCGTAAGACATATCCATAAACCTATCGCAAGCTTGCCACAGTGGAGTTTTAACCAGGACGGTATTCCATGAAGCCTGAAGTAGCCCGAGAGTAAGTACAGAAACACAAATAGACCCAAAGAATGGGTTCCGGCAAAATGACGCCCAAAAGGATATTCAAACGTCATCACGAACAGAATGACAAGCAACCACCTATATTGCTTATTATTATTGACATTCTTGGCTATTAACGAAAGGAATGGAGCAATGGCTATCAGCCCCAAATACATGGTTATAAACCAGTAGCTACTGAAGGAAACAGGAAGTAAATCATTCCCCCCCCTTCGTTGTTTACAAGTATTGACACCATAATTCCATATATGAAGGTTTGAAGCCAGATGTTCATCATTCCCTTCCATCTGAATGACAATCTGTCAATCAGGAAGTATCCTGTAATCAGGACAAAGCAATCTACGCCAATCACGCTGATAAGGAACAGAGCCTCAATGCTGATGTAGTTGAATATGTCCATGGAACTTTTCATAGGCATAAAATGATACCATTCGGAAGATTTCAGCCCCCAATAGCAATAATGTTGGGTGACAATGAAAAACATAGCAAGCACCCTCAGAACCTCAAAATTGATAATGCGTTTTTTCTGCTTCATTGTATATTCGTTTTTATCATTAATCAGCGATTATGAGTAATTATTCCAATTAGGACGTTTATTTGATTAGAGCACCTTTCAGTGCACATTTGTTCAGAATGCTAAAAGTTCGATGTTTGATTTAACGACTGGCGCAAACAATGCCATATTTTTGTCAGGTCATGCCCCCCTGCATACGTTAAGTATTTTTTTTTGAATAGTCACCAAGATGCCTATAGCATACTTTATGAAGTATGTTGAGACATTAATTTCTTATAAAAAGTGGGCTGTCCGTTACAAGTCGTTTTCCATCTTGTTTTATAGGACAGTTTGAACACCCAGTTGTCTTTTGTCATCTGCTCATATTCTTGTTGATTCCATGGTTTGTTTAGCATGAAGTGCAGTTGTCCCCGCTTGACATTGTTTTCAGGAATGTCATCTATCATTTGCTTTACCTCTGGAAATTTGCGGTAGGCGTAGTCGTAGAGATAATCAATAAACAAATAGAATGGGATGTTGCTGTTCGTTGAATAAAAAGAGAAGAAGAATTCTTTGGTAAAGACAAGCAGGGGATTTTTGATGAATACTGTGCCCATACACCATCCGCACCATCTTGAATTGCTCCACCAAGGGAACTCTGGAGCATTCAGTGTCTTAGGGCTTGTCAATGGTAGTCTCTTGACGTCTGCTGGTATTTCTCCCGTTATCCAGCAAGTAGAATCCAACCACATACCACCATGGTCTGCCAAAAGTGTAACTCTGACAATGTCGCTGAAATGCGTGAAACTTATACTGCCGTTTTCAACTTTCTCATATATGTATTGTGGAATCTGGCAATATTGCATTATATTGTCTCTCGTTATCAGAACTACGTTGCTGTTGTGAGCACATAGTTGAGTGTAGCACCCTTTTACGAGTTTCGGCATATGGTCCTTACCCTGCCACCAGAATACCCATATACGATATTCTTCTACAATCGACTTGTTTACATTTCTATACGTATCGGGAAATGACAATAGTTGTTTATTAAAAATGTAACTGTCCATCCATTCTGTAATCTTTTTCTTTCCCCAAAACTGTAGGCATACTAGCGGATGACAATAATTGCCTATCCACCATGCCGTGTTATAGACTGCAAGTTTCCAGGAATAGTGATGTCCCTTTTCAAAGAATTCGTTGAGGATCATGTGTAGTCTTGAAAAGGCTTTCCCGATTTTGGATTGTGTCTTGAATATAATAGCCATAATTTTTCTGATTGTGGGATTAATCCCGATAGTTCCATTTTCTCCTTAATAACAAACAGTATGGCATAATCAATGCCGTTATATTGCTCAGCCAGCTATAAAAA
>NZ_JBNPLT010000023.1:0-58505 GCF_050313615.1 Prevotella sp. SGI.167
CCAGTTAATCACTAATAAATAATCACTAATGAAATGAAAATGAAGCGTGAAACTTGGAAGACAATCATTCAGATCTTGTTGTCAATCGTAACGGCAGTAGCCGCATCGCTCGGAGTAACGAGCTGCATGTAATAGCAGTAATGTGCTGCATGTAATAGCAGTAATGTGCTGCATGTAATAGCAGTAACGAACTGCATGTAAATTTTGGTTCTTAATATCCTCTCCATTCTGAAAGCCCTCTCCTGTTTCCCCATGTTCAGGAGAGGGCTTTTGCAGGGGCAAACGAAAAAATATCATTTCCTTTTAAGGTATGCCGTGATGGCAAACCAGATATAGGCTACCAATAATACATAGCCGATATAATATAAAGTAAGCACACTGAAGATGATGTAATCCATGGCGCAGACACTAGCCAATCCGCCCAGATACAAGACTCCTTCGCCCCATGGCAACCGATGATACACCTCATCTACGCAAGCCAGTCCTACTATGACAACAGCCCATACAGCAGCAAGGAAGACTCCCAGGATGCGGGGTACGGCAAAAGGATTGAGCGTGGGATGGAAATAGAAATGTCGCCATGTTTCCGGTTCGAAGGTCTGAATGGTGGCATAGAATGCAGCTGAGATTGCTACCAGTATGACCAGTGCCGTAGGATATGGAGAATCTATATCATTGTAATGCACTATATAGATGTTGCTGCAGCTCACCTTGCGTATCAGGTAAGCTATGGCTATCACAACTATAATGACCATGAAAATCAGTAAATGCTCATTACTGAATGTCATGATAAACTCAGATATCGGGTCGGCAGGAACAACCTGTTGCAGCATTTTCGATTCCCGTGTCCAGCCGAATGTATTATCTTCTGTTGCAAGCTGAACCCATACGGAATCGATGGAATCCTTTGGAACCATACGGATATCCGTTACTACCAACAGCATGTCTTTCTTTACTGCAAAAGAATCTACCGGCAATTCACTCATCAGTTCCTCAGGCTGTTGCTTGACAAGTACGAGTGAATCCTTGAATACCATAAAGTTGAATTTATTGGTATAATGGTGCGTCGTAGAAAAGGAAATGGAATCCAGCTGCTTGTTGCTATATTCAATGAGTGCAGCATGCTGCTGATGAGAATTATAACGATGATAGCAGCTACTGAGCATCATTGTGATGCCCAGTAACAGTAAGATGTATATGTGTTTCATTCTCATCATTTTCTATCGTTTATGAATTTAGTCAGAATATATGTTCATCTGACAAACGTTGCACGCAAATTCCAGTCTGAACCTTCTGCCATCGCCCAACTCCAGATAAAGCGGTTCTTTCCATATTGGCTTCCTGCCACCACGCTTTACGCAATAGCCAAGGGAGTAGCGGATGCAATGGCGACACTGCATGATGAGGCAATCATCGGTCTTCGTGCCTTGAATGGAGGTCTTGCTTAATTCGAAGGCTTTCTCCGTATGATTCAGCCCATGCTGCTTGTAAAACTCATGTGCACTCTTGTTGGCAATGTTGTAGAGATAACCATATTTGCCATATTCCCTCTGCCAGACTTTCACTTTGTTATCTCCTTCCGCATTACTCAGATGGCAGGAAACAGTCTTTGCTTCTGATGAAATATCAGCATTCTTTTCGATGTCTTCCATCAGATTTCTGCGCAACTCAGTCAGTACGCTGCTCGGAATGAAATAGTTGTCAGCCTGGTTCTTTATCTCCACTTTCCTGCACTCATAGATGGTACCGCCAAGCTTACTGAGCTGTCTGACGATATTATCATGCTGAGGCTTTTGAGCCGGATTGTGTCCAAAAGCCACAATACCCTTGCCCAGATAGTTGGAATCATCAGAACCCCATCCTATTCCCTGTTCTCTGACATATTGCGCTTCGGCAGAGAATCCGCAGTGACCATCCTCATCATACAGACTGAACGTAATCCTGACAGGAATCTTTCTTTCTGCCGTTTTTCCTGCGAGAATCTTTTCAAAAGCCTGGTCATTGTTACGGTACAAGCCCATTCCCGGACGTAAGTTCATCGGCATTTTCAATGGGTACAGACGGTTGCCCTGTGCACGGTTCACGCGGAAACCTTCCAATTCGTGCTCATCATTGATGAAGCACAAGCCATCACCATTGGTAAAACTGGCGATACTGGCTACATTGAAACTGTTGCCACGGATTTCCTTGACCTTGCCTACAAACTCGCCGATTGCCTTCGGAGTATCGAAACTTGCAATATCCGGCTGGCGTCCTTTCAGGAAATAGTTTGTAAAACCACGATTGAATGTCTTCTTTAAATTGGCTTCAAATTCATATCGTGGACGTCCAAAAGACGGGCGTGCATACTTCTGGGGATGTTTCCTGCAGATTTCATCAAGGCGCTGGCTATAGGCTGAAACAACGTTCTTGACATAACCTGCATCCTTCAATCTTCCTTCTATCTTGAATGAGCAGGCACCCGCATCAGCCAAAGCCTCCAGATTGTCGATTTGGCACATATCCTTTAAGGAAAGGAGATGACGCTGATGTTCTATTTCCTTGTTGTCCGCATCCAGCAAGTTGAACTTCATGCGGCAGAACTGGGCGCATTCGCCACGGTTGGCTGAGCGGCCAAAGCACCTCTCGGAAGCATAGCATACGCCGGAATAGCTTACGCATAATGCACCGTGAACAAACACCTCCAGGTCCATATCCGGAACAGCCTGATGTATGTCGGAGATTTCCTTAACGGACAGTTCTCTTGCCAGGACAGCACGGTTGAATCCCAGAGCCTGAAGCCATTTTACCTTTTCAGCACTTCGCGTATCGCATTGTGTACTAGAGTGTAATTCCCTTGTCCAGGTGAAGTCTACAGCTGAAGGACCCTTACCCTGCAATGCATACAATACTCCCATGTCCTGCAACAGGAGAGCATCAACGCCAGCCTCCTGCAAGTCACGGATCATATCCAGCGTATCATTGAGCTCAGAATCATAAATGATGGTATTGACAGTAACATGCACCCTTGCCTGATATTGATGGGCATAGCGGCATAGCTGTCTGATATCATCCAGAGAATTGCCGGCTGCAGCACGTGCGCCAAATCTTGGTGCACCGATATAAACAGCATCTGCACCATGGTCAATGGCTGCAATTCCACATTCAAGATTCCTGGCAGGTGCCAAAAGTTCCAGTGTTCTCATTATCTATATCTTCTTAAACTTTAGCTTACTTGATATCATCAATATTGTATGGTGTCTCCTGGTAAACGTAATAGTTGATCCAATTGCTGTAAAAGAGATTGGCATGGGCACGCCATGTTACCAATGGTGCCTGCATCGGGTCATCATTATAATAATAATTCTTCGGCAAGTCAACATCATCACGTTTTCCCATATCCCGTTTATACTCCTTGTCAAGCGTATTTGGGGCATATTCCAGATGACCGGTAACAAAAAACTCTCTTCCACCTCGTGCCATCACGATACTGACTCCACTTTCCTGTGATTCAGCAATAATATCGAGTCCCGGAACCTTGATGATATCCTCACGGCGCACTTCAGTATGGCGACTATGCGGCATGTTGAAATAATCATCGAATCCGCGGAAAATAGGAAGAGTAGAATCAAGCGGCTTCTGTGGAAATATACCAAACATCTTTTTATCCAGCTGATATTTTGGAACTCCATAGAAATGGTATAATCCAGCCTGAGCGCCCCAACAGATATACAATGTTGATGTAACGTGGGTGCGTGCCCAATCGAATATTTCCGTGATTTCCTTCCAATACTGCACATCTTCATACTCCATGGTCTCGATAGGTGCACCAGTTACAATCATGCCATCAAACTTCTGTTTAGACAATTCCTGGAAGTCCTTATAGAACATCATCATGTGTTCTATAGGTGTATTCTTTGGAGTATGACTCTTCAGTTTCATGAAATAAACTTCCAACTGGAGTGGCGTATTGGAGAGCAGACGTACAAGGTCTGTTTCCGTTGTAATCTTAAGTGGCATCAAATTGAGCACACAAATCTTCAATGGACGAATTTCCTGGCTATGAGCACGGCTTTCATCCATGACAAATATATTTTCATGCTTCAGCAATTCTATTGCAGGAAGCTTATCTGGTAGTCTTAATGGCATATTCTGTTTTTCCCTTTCTTTTTAATTTGGTGCAAAGTTACTAATTTTAGGCGATTTAAACAAAAAAAGGATGCTAAATTTCTATAGCATCCTTTAATTAATTACGATTTATTCATTTTACCAAAGTTCCAGACGCTCATTCTTAGGAATGAACATCTTGTCGCCCTGCTTTACACCGAATGCCTCATACCAGGCATCAATGTGAGGAAGAGCACCATCTACACGCCACTTGCCAAGCGCATGAGGATCGTTCTTCACACGGTTGCGAATCTCCTTCTCGGTGATGTTCTGACCCCATACACCTGCGTAAGCAAGGAAGAAGCGCTGATCAGCAGTAAAGCCATCCTTGTTCTTCAAAGGCTTCTTGGCTGTCGCATTCTTGAATGCATTGAAAGATACCATCAAACCACCGTGGTCGGCAAGGTTCTCACCCAATGTAAAGCGACCGTTGGCATTCAGGTCTGGCAATACCTTGATGTTGCTGAAGAAATCAGCATACATATCGGCACGCTTGTTGAAGCCCTCTGCATCAGCAGCGGTCCACCAATCCTTCAAGTTACCGCTGGCATCATACTGGCGACCCTGATCGTCGAATCCGTGAGTCATCTCATGACCAATCACTACACCAATAGCACCATAGTTGAATGCCGCGTCTGCCTTGGCATCAAAGAATGGATACTGAAGGATACCTGCAGGGAAGCAGATCTCATTGGTGGTAGGATTATAGTAAGCATTCACAGTCTGTGGAGTCATATACCACTCATCTCTGTTGACTGGCTTACCAGCCTTCTCAGCAATCTCCTTATTGTTGCGGAACTGACGGCAGGCCATCACGTTCTCATAGAAACTCTTGGATGGGTCGATGGTAAGCTTGCTATAGTCGGTCCACTGGTTAGGATAACCAATCTTGACATAGAACTTATCGAGCTTATTGTGGGCAGCAGCCTTGGTCTCTGCACTCATCCACTTCTGAGCATCGATACGCTGACCGAGACTCACCTGGAGATTCTTGACCAAAGTCTCCATCATCTTCTTGGATGACTCAGGGAAGAACTTCTTGCAGTAGATTCTGCCGAGTGCCTCACCCATCTGAGCATCTACCTGAGAGGTAGCACGCTTCCACAATGGATGGTCTTCCTTTCTGCCACTCATGGTCTTGCCGAAGAAATCGAAGTTTGCCTCACGGATCTCATCGGTGAGATAAGCAGAAGAACTGCCGATGACACTCCACTCCATCAATGCCTTCAAGGTCTCAGCATCCTCAGCAGCAGTAATCTTGTCGTAACCAGCCATGAATGCAGGCTGACCCACAATCATCTCCTGGATATATTCACTCTTGATGCCCTCGCCGTTAGCCAATGCCTCGAGAGGGATGTTTGGATAATTCTCCTTGAACTGCTTCAGGCTCATCTTGTTGTAGTTAGCCTGTGGGTCACGGAGTTCGGTACGGCTCTTGGAGATAGTAGCAAGACTGGTCTCGTGGAGGAATACCTTCTGTGCCTTCTTGGCTGCATCGGCAGCAGAGAAGCCATAGAGCTGGAACATCTTTGCCACGTAGGTCTTGAAAGCCTCACGGATAGCTACGGTAGCAGCATCGTTGTTGAGGTAATAATCCTTGGAACCGAGAGTCAAGCCACCCTGCATCACATTGTAGATGTTCATGGTAACGTTCTTCTCGTCAGCACCGAAACCGGTACCGAAACCTACGCCCAAGCCCTGCATGGCATACTTCACCTGCAGTTTCTGGAGCTCAGCCTTGTTCTTGGCAGCTGCAATCTCGTCGAGGAGAGGCTTTACAGGAGCAATGCCCTCCTTGTTGCGGCGGTCGATATCGAGCGCCAACTTGTAGAAGTCGGAAAGCTTCTGCTCGATGGTTCCAGCCTTGTAGGTCTTCTTCTTGAGCTCATCAAGGATAGAGTTGATACGCTTGTTGCTGTTCTCAGCCAACTGATCGAAACTACCATAACGGCTGTAGGCAGCAGGCAGCGGATTGTTCTTCTGCCAGCCACCGGTAGCAAACTGATAGAAATCATCAGCAGGCTTTGCTGTCTTGTCAAGATTGCTCAAGACAAGTCCCGACTTGTTCTGGGCATCAGCAGCCAAAGGCATGGCTGCGAGCATCATCATCGGAAGGATAAACTTCATTTTCATTTTCTCGTTATTTATTATTGATTTAATTATTCAAGTTTTGAAAGTTCAGGAGTTAAAGAAGTTAAAGGAGTTATCGCTCCCTACGGTTGCTGAGGAGTTAAGACATTAGTCTTTTTGGCGTAGTTTTTAAGCTGCAAGACATACGTCTTAACTCCTTAACTTCCTTAACTCCTTTAACTTCCTGATATGCGAATGTTCAGTTAACTATAAATTCTTGATTTCCTCCAGCTCTTCTGAAAGCATCATCCAGTTCTCGTTTTCCTCATCCAGGCTCTTCATCAGCTCGGTATATTCGGTAACGAGTTCCATATTCGTAGCGTTCTCAGGCTTCATCAGGAGGGCATCAATCTCAGCCTTGCGGGTTTCGAGCTTTTCAATCTTCGTCTCGCATTCCTTCACCGCCTTCTCAGCCTTGCGAATCTTCTTCTGCTGCTCCTTGTGCTCGGCATAGCTGAGCTTGCCGGAGGATGCCTCGGAAGAATCTGCAGATGATGATGAAGATGAAGAAGATGGAGATCCGGCAGATGACATATTCTGACTTACGCCCTGACTGGCCAGCGCCTGACTGATGCTCTCGGCATTGTGGGCACGGAGATAATCGTAGATACCGCCCAGATGCTCACGTACCTTTCCACCGGCAAACTCATATACCTTATCTACCAGTCCGTCGAGGAACTCACGGTCGTGGCTCACGATGATAGCGGTGCCGTCGAATGCCTTGATGGCTTCCTTCAACACATCCTTCGACTGCATGTCGAGATGGTTGGTAGGCTCATCGAGAATCAGGAGATTCACCGGTTCGAGCAGGAGCTTGATCATCGCCAGACGACTGCGCTCTCCTCCACTCAACACCTTGACATATTTCTCGGAAGTTTCGCCACCAAACATAAAGGCACCCAGCAGATCGTTCACCTTGAGACGCATCTCGCCGGTAGCCACATTGTCGATGGTCTGGAAGATGGTAAGGTTCTCATCTAGCAGCTGAGCCTGGTTCTGTGCAAAATAACCAATCTGCACGTTATGACCTATCTTGAGATTGCCCGTAAAAGGAATCTCGCCCATGATACACTTCACCAGAGTAGATTTACCCTCGCCGTTCTTACCTACGAATGCCACTTTCTCGCCACGCTTGATGGTAAGGGTCACATGGTCGAAGACGGTATGATCGCCATAATCCTTTCTCACCTCATCGCAGATGACAGGATAATCGCCGCTGCGGAGACAAGGAGGGAACTTGAGATGCATCTGCTTGGTATCCACCTCGTCCACCTCGATAGGAACGATTTTCTCCAACTGCTTGATGCGGCTCTGCACCTGTACAGCCTTGGTTGGCTTATAGCGGAATCGCTCGATGAAGTCCTTGATATCGGCTATTTCCTTCTGCTGGTTTTCGTAAGCGCGGAGCTGCTGCTCACGGCGCTCGGCACGAAGAACCACATACTCATCGTATTTCACCTTGTAATCCTCTACCCTTCCGCAGGTAATCTCCAGGGTGCGGTTGGTTACATTATTGATAAAGGCACGGTCGTGACTTACCAGCACCACCGCCTTGGCACTCTGAGCCAGGAACTGCTCCAGCCACTGGATACTCTCGATATCAAGATGGTTGGTAGGCTCATCGAGGAGGAGTACATCAGGCTTCTGGAGCAGAATCTTTGCCAGCTCGATACGCATACGCCATCCACCGGAGAACTCCCGGGTAGGACGGTCGAAATCTTCACGGGTGAAACCCAGACCGCTCAGGGTTCGCTCAATCTCAGCCTCGTAGTTTTCGCCGCCCATCATCATGTAGCGCTCGTGCTCCTGGGTGAACTTCTCCACCAGCTGGGCATAGCTCTCGCTCTCGTAGTCGGTGCGGTCGGCCATTTCCTGCTGCATCTTGTCGAGGCGCGCCTTCATCTCGGTATTGTGGGCAAAAGCCTTGCGGGTTTCCTGCTTCACGGTGGTATCATCCTGCAGTTTCATCACCTGAGGAAGATAGCCGATAGAGGTTTCATTAGGGATAGCCACCACACCGGAGGTTGGCTTCTGCAAGCCACAGAGAATCTTCAGCATCGTAGATTTGCCGGCACCGTTTTTACCTACCAGGGCAATGCGGTCGCGGTCGTTGATTACGAAGCTTACATCATTGAAAAGTGGCTTTACGCCAAACTCTACTTTCAGTCCTTCTACTGAAATCATACTATTTTACTTTGAACTTTGAATTTTGAACTTTGAACTTTATGATTAGCAGTTCTGTTATTGCTCTGACTTCTTCTCCTTACGGAATGAGCAAGGAGGAATCTCCGTAGCTCAGGAAGCGGAAATCATGAGAGAGGGCATAATCATATACCTTCTTCCAATCACCATGCAGGAAGGCACTCACCAGGAGAAGAAGGGTGCTCTGAGGCTGATGGAAATTGGTTACCAGCATCTTCACAATCTTATAGGTATAACCCGGAGCGATGATGATCTGCGTGCTGGAGTGAAGGGCTTCCAATCCGTTGCGGTCGAGGTAATCGACGATTGCCTGGATAGCCTGCACCGGAGTGATGTCATCCACCAGATTGCCATCTGCCGACAACTCGTATGGATCCCACTGTTTTACATGCAGGTCCTCTTCACTTGCCTCAGGATGCTTGATGAGATGCACGCCCATATAGTAGAGACTCTCGATGGTGCGCACACTGGTGGTTCCCACGGCGATAACCTGGCACTCGTGCTTGATGAGCTTCTCCAGACTGCGACGATGAACCACGATATATTCGGTATGCATCTGATGACCTTCTATCTCAAGACTCTTCACCGGCTTGAAGGTTCCCGCTCCTACATGAAGAGTTACCTCTTCACGGTCGATGCCATGCGCATCCAGGTCCTGGAGCACCGCATCGGTGAAATGCAGACCGGCTGTTGGGGCAGCCACGCTACCCTTGATCTTGGAATATACAGTCTGATAAGTGGTCTTGTCACTTTCTTCTGTCTTGCGGTTCAGATAAGGAGGGATAGGCAACTCTCCCACTACCTCGAGAATCTCGGCAAAGGAAACATGCTCGTTGTCCCAGTCGAAATCCACCCAATAGTTGGTGCCACCACCCTTGGCTACCATGTCTGAAGCCTCTACACTGAGGGCATCTCCACGGCGCATGGTAGCAGAGAGAGTAAGCTGATGACCCTTGATTTCGAAGTCTCGCTTCAGGCTTCCCTCTTTCCATTTCTTCAGGTTACCAATCATACAAAGCCATGAGCAGTGACCCGATGTCTGGAACATCAGCTCATAGTCGGTAGGTGCAGCAGGTTCCATCAGGAACACCTCGATGAGTGCTCCCGTCTCCTTGCGGAAATGCATGCGCGCCTGGATTACCTTGGTATTATTGAATACCATCATGGCACCCTTTGGCAGATAGTCGGGAAGATGGAAGAACACATCGTCGCTTACCTCGCCATGCTTATAGACCAGCAGTTTACTGTGGTCGCGCTGTGAGATAGGAAACTTGGCGATGCGCTCATCAGGCAAATCGTAATTATAATCGCTTATCTTAATATGTTTTGTATCCATTATGTTTTATTATCGAATTCTTTTATGTAGAGTTTGTTAAACGATACCAGCCATGACAACACTTCTTGTCACTACATATACTAATGTGAGCATTAAAATGACCATTGCCTTATCGATATCGTCATGATCATATCCTGTACTTGTATACTGGTTGGAGATATAATTAATCTTTGGAGAAATCCGAAGATAAATCTTGTAATAAAGCAGATAGACCAGAATGCCTACGATGATACCGATAATCATGCCGCAAAGAATATCTGAAGGGTAATGTACACCTAGATATAATCGCGTCCAACAGTTTATGAGAGACCATATTACCAGTGTTATCGTGAGCAATTTACTACGGATAAGTAAGGAGAAGAAAACAGCCAGCGACATCGTATTGGCAGCATGTGCAGAGCAGAAGCTATAACCCTTCAGACGGATATCGTCCACAACCTGCACCATATACTTGAATGTAGGATCATTTGAAGGTCTCCATCTCTCAGCCAGCTGTTTGATGATGCCGTCAACCAGTCCATCAGCAAATAGAACGCAGAAGATTGCGCTTCCCACCACCAGGGCTATCTGCCCCATCGTCTCATTGTTGCGCATAACAACAAAAAAGAGCATGACGTAGAGTGGTATCCACGTCAGGCCCGATGTTAATATCTGTACCATCTGGTCAAGCATGATGTTGTCGCTACCATTGAAGATGCTCAACACCTGCATGTCCATGTCTTGTATTTTACTGAAGTCCATTATATTTCTTCTATATGTTTGGTTTCTATCCAACCTTCTCTGCCATCAGCAACACGAATGCCTCGCCATCCATTTATTGTCTTGTCGGTAATATCCACCCGGGTTCCTTCATGCAGGACAAACAAGTCAGCACTTTGTTTGGCAGGTGTCTTCTTGATATTTACCGATGGTTCCATAATGATGGCACCCGTCCTGTTTATCAGAACCTGTTTCTGCTGATAGGCAAACAGATTACTTATCAGGAAGGAAATCAGGAAGAACAAGCCTCCGAAAAATCCTATCTTACGCATGAAGAGCTGAGGTCCAAAGAGATAAACCAATACGAGTATCAACGCCATGATGATACTGAAGATTCCAATCTTTGCCCAATTGTCTACACTCGTGTAGTTGACAAGCATCCTGTACCATGTGACGAAAAACATTTCTGATGCCGGTGTAATCTTGTCAATGGTCTTGCTTCTTGCAAACTGGAGATTGAAATTGATGTCCTCATCTCCCGGGTCGTATAAGTGAGCACGCTCATAGTTGAGCACAGCCTTCGTGATATTGTCTGTACGGAAATAAGCATTGCCGAGATTATAATAGATGGCAGCAGATGCCCTGGTCTTCAATATCTCCTCGTAATCACGAATAGCTTGCTGATAATTACCTTTCTGATACTCTGTATCTGCATTCTGTTTGGTGATGGCACCAGCCTCAAGAGTGAAGCCAAGCATCATTGCCAGAAGCATGATGAGGGAATATCCGTTGCGATTGGTCTTGCGCTTCTTACGTGCCATATTGATTGCATTCTCTATTTCCATGATTCCTGTTATTGCAGCATTGAATGTATGATTCATATTACCCACTGAATCGCCTGGTGCATAACGCTCGAATTCACACTCATCAATAGCAGTAGTAAACTTCTTGATGGTATCTTCGTCTACGTTGTGAGAAATCATTTTCTCGCGGATGTTCTCACGATTCAGCTTTTCTACAGGTATATTCAGTTTGTAACTGATATATCCCCATAAAGCACGTAATACTTCATCATAAAACTCTCCCTGTTTGTGCTTTACCATCAAGAGATGAGCTTTCTTCAAGCGCTTGGTTGCCATCTTCTTTGCCTTGTTGGAGCGCATCTTGACGATGTCGGCATTTTCCATAGCTCTGCGATGGAAGATGATAATCAATGCGATGAAAGCAAGCAGAGGAATCAACAGACAGATCCAATAGCTTGCGCTGCCATAAAACATGTCGTTGATGTTCTGGTGACAGTCTTTGCCGAGCTTCAGGGTATGAATGTCCTTGTCTTTGTTGAAATCAGCACCTTCATTGCTGTTACTTGAGCCGTCACCCTTATCAACCTTGATGGTGAATGGTTGAGTCTTGATGGTCTTATACCTGGATGATGATGTATCATAATAGGTAAATTCGATGGCTGGTATGGTATACTGACCTTGATTGCGAGGTACCGCAAGGAAGTCGTAAATCATATTGCCCTCCAGACCATTGGCAGTAAGTCGGGTTTTGTCTGTTATTTTTGCATCATACTGATCGAAGTCTTTCGGGAATTCGATAATAGGCTGTTTCAGCAGCTTCAGATTTCCGATACCTCCTACAACCACACGTATATTGATGGGGTCGCCGGCTTTTACTTCTTTCTTGTCTATAGTGGCAGAAATATTAAACTTACCTACTCCACCTGAGAAATCAGCAGGTCGTTGCGGTAATGGGTCAACCGAAATGGTAATACCCGGAGCCTTGATATCCTTGTGAACCTCAATATAACCGGAACCTCCATTAAAGAAAGCTTCCATAGGATCAATATTACGGTTTTGCTGGACAACGATTCCCTTGAAATTGATGGAAGGTATTTCCAGCTTTCCTGTCATCTGTGGATACATGACGTATTGACTCCAGGTCACGCATTTGTATGGTCGGCCGTTGACCATCTCTGTATGGAACTGCTTCTGTTGAGGAAGCGGAACTTCCTGAGTATGAAAACCTTTCAAATCAGGCATCTTACCCTCCAATTGGGTAAGTTCAACCAGAGTATAAACCTTATAAGTCAGCAAGATAGGTTCTTGTTCTGTGACATGTTTCTTGTTGGCAGAAACCTTGATGAAGAGGTCGCTGCCAGAAATGCTGGAACCAGCCTGTCGCATATGAGGTTCATCATTATCATTTCTTCCATGCATCTTGGTAGAACCATTAGGATTACGGGCAGCCTGTCCGGTAACATTAATCTTAACAGCGCGGGATGCCAGTTTCTTTCCCCCTACAAGGACCTGGGAAGAACCGATGGTGAAAACACCATTCTTGGCTGCATAAAGCGTATAAGTAATCGTTACGGAAGAAGATGATGATGTATGTCCGTTTATCATCTGATAACTGGACTGTTGCGATGTGTATGGACCAGCAATGACCTCCAGCCCGTTCGGCACGTTTCCCATGCGGAATTCCTCCACGTCGCATGCATTGATGGTATACGCAACACGGAAGTTTTCACCTGCCGCTACATGGGATGGAGCCGATACTTTCAGGTGTTGGGCAACAGCATTTATGCTGGCGCTCATCAGTATCATCAAGATGATAGTAAACCTACCTATATGTTTCATATTTATTATCTAATTACAAATTATATTCTTTATCTTACAAATGAATATCTAAAGAGACAGAGCTACCAGTTTTTGTCATATACCTTTCGGCGTGGCTGGCTCATTGCCTTCTGCATCTTGCGCTTCGTAGCTTTCTCTTGCTGGATAGCAGCGTTCAAGAGCTGTTCGGCATTGTCGCGACTCATTTTTTCCTGATTCTGCTTGTTCTTGTCAGAATTATTCTTGTCCTGATTCTTGTTTTGCTTATCTTTGTTTTGGTCGTTCTTATTTTGCCCGTCCTTATTTTTGTTCTTGTCGTTCTTCTTGTCCTTGTTTTTATCGTTTTTATTCTTGTCCTTATTGTTCTTGTTATTTTGATTCTGCTGGTTGTTCTTGAGCAACTTTTTGCAGAGGGCAAGATTATAACGAGTCTCATTGTCTTGAGGGTTGCATCTTAAAGCCATCTTGTAATACTCGATGGCCTGTGCATATTCCCGGTGGTTTTGCATCACTACTCCCATATTGTGATAGCTCTTGGAGCGGCGGAAGATATTGCTCTCCAATTGTGCAGCATTACCAAACTGAACCATTGCCAGTGAATCTTTCTGCTGCGCCAGCAAGGCACAGCCAAGGTTATATATCGCCTGTGGATTCTTCTGATTCTTGGAGATAGCCTTGCGATATTGGGTCTCAGCAGCTGCCCACTTCTGGGACTTGAAAGCCCTGTTTCCCTGGCGTATCAAGTTGCGGTCGGTTTGTGCGTCAGCGTTTGTCCCACCTACCAACAGAAAAGCTACCGTTACTATTATATAATGTATATAGTTCATATCTTATATCATTTCTTCAAATCTTTCTTAAAGAACTTGATGTTCCTAAGCATCGGATTCTTCACTTCCATCATGCAGACCTCAACGAGGAGCAAGAGTATAATCAAGATTCCTACAGCCTGGAACTGTTCGTCATAAGCACTGTAGATGACACTGGTCATATCCCCTTTCTGCAATTTTGCCAAGTCATCGTTGAGCGCTTTTTCTACATCGCTAGTATTATCTACATGGATATACTGTCCTTTGCCAGCCTGTGCCAATTCGCGGCACATCTGCTCATTCAAGGCGGTCATTACCGTATTGCCGGCATTATCTGTCAGATAAGAGCCGTCTCCCATAGGGATTGGAGCACCCTTGGCGTTACCGATACCCAGGATAAACACGTTGATGCCTTTCTTGTTGGCCATCTGGGCTGCATCCTGAGCACCCACCTCATGGTTCTCACCATCAGTTATCACGATGATAGCCCTACCGATGTTTTCCTGCTGGGTGAAACTCTTTGAGGCAAGACTGATAGCCTGGGCTATGTTGGTGCCTTGAGTTTGTATCAAGCTTGGCGAAATGTTCTGCAGGAACATCTTGGCAGAAACATAGTCGCTGGTGATAGGCAACTGCACGAAGGCATCGCCAGCAAAGACGATAAGACCAATCTTGTCGTTGCTGAAGTTATCTACCAGATTCTCTATCAGCATCTTGCTCTTGTCGAGACGGGATGGAGCCACATCTTCTGCCAGCATGGAATTGGAAATGTCCAGACAGATCATAGTCTCGATTCCGTTGCGCTTGTCGTGAGAAACCTTGCTACCCATCTGCGGTCGCGCCACCATCACGATAAGTAATGCCAGGGCTGCAAGCATCAGCACGAATTTCACCGTTGGGCGGTATTTGGATATGTCGGGCATCAGCTGTTTGAGCAACTCAGGGTCTCCCAGTCTTCTCAGTTTTGCCCTTCTTTTTCTCCAACCGATAAAGCGTACCAGTATGAGTACCGGGATTATCCATAGAAGCCAGAGAAATATAGGATCTTCAAATCTTAACATTGTTCTATATATTTATGGTATTCTTCTGAGCCAAGTAATGCGCAGCAAAATCTCCAGGAGCAATACCAGGAGTGCTGCCAAGGCAAAAGGCTGATAAGCCTCATAGCGTTTGGCATAATGCTTCACATTGAATTTTGACTTCTCCAGTTTGTCGATATCTTGATAAATCTTCTTCAACTCCGCATTGTTGGTAGCACGATAGAAGTTACCGTCTGTGGTTTGCGCAATGTCGCGCAGGGTCTGCGTGTCAATTTCTACTGGAATATTGACATATTGCACACCACCGGCTACTGGCATTGGGTATGGAGCCACCTTGTTGGTTCCCACGCCGATGGTATAAACACGGATGCCATAGCTCTTGGCAATTTCTGCAGCTGTCATAGGCGATATGTCGCCCATGTTGTTACTGCCATCCGTCAAGAGAATCACCACCTTGCTCTTAGACTTGGAATCCTTCAATCGGCTTACTGCATTTGCCAAACCCATACCTACAGCAGTACCATCATCGATGAGTCCGCGTGCGGCAATGTCAGTTCTTGTATCTTGCAACAGGCGCAGCAGACTGGCATGATCGGTAGTCATTGGACATTGGGTGAATGCTTCACCTGCAAAGATGGTCAAGCCGATATTGTCGGTAGGACGACCTGAGATAAACTCATTTGCCACATCCTTAGCCGCTTCCATTCGGTTTGGCTTCAGGTCTTCAGCAAGCATGGAGGTTGATACGTCCATAGCAAGCATGATGTCAATTCCCTCCACAGTCTTGTTGTCCCAAGAATGATGAGTCTGTGGGCGAGCCATGGCACACACAATGAGCACAAAGGCGATGCATCTCAGTACCATAGGCAGATGGATGAGTCGCACTCGAAGACTCTTTGGCGCATACTGATACATTCGGGTATCGCTCATGCGCATAGTTGGCTCACTTTTCTTTCTCCCAAGAAAATACCATAAGATATAAGGTATCAGCAACAGGAGTAGCAGAAAATATGCTTTACTTGCAAATTCCATTTCTTATAACATTTATAGTTTGCATCACTCTGATGATTTTGTCTATCAGTGATGGTTTTACATCAACAGCATGACAACTTGATAGATGATATAGCCTAAGATAGCAACAGCGCTGAAGCCTCCTATCCAAAGCAGCGTTTTGATGAGGCGGCGTTGCTGCTGAGACTTCTGGTCCTCGCTGCTGAGCGTAGGCACAATTTTCTCTTCCTTAGGCAGCTCATTGGTCTTTGTCTGGTCGATGAAGTTAATTGCATTTACCAGGTTAGCATCATTTTCATTCATCGGAATCTCGTATTTGGCGAACTTGACGAGGTCGGCTGTTGAGAAGAGCATTCTCAATTCGTCAATCATCTTCTGATCGCCAGAAGCACGCAGGTTCTCAATGATTTCAGTACTGGTCATCTCCATGGCATTGAAACCAAACCGATTTACTATATATTCACGCAGCGCATTGGTAAGGTGAGTATAGTACTCCTTCTGTGTTTCCTGGTTCGATGTACTGTGATGCTGTTTGATGTAGTTAATCTCTTTCAATGCCTTCTCATGGGCAGGCACACGTTTGATGATACGGATGCGGGCAATGATAGGCTTATTCTTCTTCAATCGGTTGCGCAGATAGAGCATTGCTCCACAGACGATTAACAGCAGAAAGCTCAACCAAAAGGCGAAGCTCCACTCACTCCAGAGGAAGGGATTCTCCTGCACCGTCTTGGGAGGATAGAACTGATTGGGATGAACCGTATCCACGGGTACTGTGAGCACCTTCAGCGCCAATGGGTTGCCGTGGCAGTTCTTACCGTCTATCTTCACATTGAGTGCCGGGATGGCATACACCTTCTCATCAAAAGATGTGATGGTATAGTCGCGGCTTACCACCATCTGGTTGTCACCTAGATGCATGGTGTCACCCTTGCTCTGCTCCACCACCTCAACACCTGGAACTATCTGGACCTGAGGCTTGAAGGATGGCATCACCACCTTGGCACCCTTTCGGGCTGTAGCCTTAAGGTGCAGGATGGTCTGCTGTCCGATAAGCATCTGCAAAGAATCGATGCGCTGTTCCACTGTCTGGCTGAAAGCCAAACCAGAACAGCCCATAAGAGCCATTGTCAATATGATATTCTTAATTTTCAACATTGTTGCTTTACTTTGAACTTTGAGCTTTGAACTTTAAACTTTATGATTAGTAAAGCCGTAGAATTCTTCACTCTTCACTCAATTTAACCTCTTTGTTTGAACAGTGCCAGGAGCGACTTCGAAAAGTCCTCATTGGTTGCGACTGATGTCCAATCCACCTTGCTTTTGGCAAAGAGCTGGCGCAGGTTGTCCTGGCGTCGGAACCAGTTCTGTGCATGAGCCACTCTCAACTTTTTGGAACTGGTGTCGATATACATCTCATGCCCTGTCTCTGCATCCATTACTTTCAGCAATCCTACGTCAGGCAACTGTTTGGCTCTCGGGTCATATACCTGAATGCCCACCACATCATGTTTCTGGTTGGCAATCTGCAAGGCATGCTGATAATCCTTCTGGTCGTAAAAGTCACTGATTAGGAAAGCCGTACAGTGGCGTTTCATCACGCGTGTGAAGTATTCCAAGGCACAGCCGATGTTGGTACGCTGGCTCTGAGGGTGGAAGTCGAGCATTTCTCTGATGATATAAAGAATATGCTTTCTACCCTTCTTAGGTGGAATATATTTCTCTATTCTGTCGGAAAAGAAGATGACACCTATCTTGTCGTTGTTCTGGATGGCACTGAAAGCCAAGGTGGCAGCTATCTCGGTTGCAAGGTCGCGCTTCATCTGGCGCATCGTACCAAAGTCGAGCGAGCCACTCACATCCACCATCAACATCACGGTAAGCTCTCGTTCCTCTTCGAACACCTTGACGAAAGGACGATGAAAACGTGCCGTGACATTCCAGTCGATATCTCTCACGTCGTCACCATACTGGTATTCGCGCACCTCGGCAAAGGCCATACCCCTGCCCTTGAAGGCAGAATGGTACTGACCGGCAAAGATGTTCTGGCTCAATCCGCGAGTCTTGATCTCAATCTTCCGAACTTTCTTTAAGATATCTTGTGTATCCAACTTATTACTTTGAACTTATTTACTTTGAACTTTGAACTCCTTTACATTGAGCTTTGAACTTTGAACTTTGAACTTTATGATTAGCTAAGCAAATGAATTCTTCACTCTTCGTTCTTCACTCTTCACTTACTTCATCAAGGCACTTCCACCTTGTTGATGATACGGCTTACGATTTCCTCGCTGGTCACTTCGCTAGCCTCAGCCTCGTAAGAAAGACCGATACGATGGCGGAGCACATCGTGAGCCACAGCACGAACATCTTCAGGAATCACGTAACCACGGTGCTTGATGAAAGCATAGGCGCGAGCAGCCTTGGCAAGGGAAATGCTGGCACGAGGACTACCGCCGAAGGTAATCATGTCCTTCAGGTCGCCCAAACCATAACGGTCAGGATAACGGGTAGCGAAGACGATGTCGGCTATATACTGCTCAATCTTCTCATCGATATACACCTCGTTCACGATGCTGCGGGCCTTCAGGATTTCTTCTGCTGTAGTTACAGGAGTAACCGTTGGCAGACCGCCCTGAATATTTTCACGGATGATGAGCTTTTCTTCCTCGATAGTTGGATAGTCAATGATGACCTTGAGAAGGAAACGGTCCACCTGAGCTTCAGGAAGCTGATAGGTTCCCTCCTGTTCTACCGGGTTCTGTGTTGCCATTACCAGGAACGGATTTGGCAATTTAAATGTCTGTTCGCCGATAGTAACCTGATGTTCCTGCATTGCCTCGAGCAAAGCACTCTGTACTTTGGCTGGAGCACGGTTGATTTCATCAGCCAGAACAAAGTTGGCGAACACCGGACCACGCTTTACATGGAAGGCTTCGTCTTTCTGAGAATAAATCTGTGTTCCCACCACGTCGGCAGGCAACAAATCTGGTGTAAACTGTATGCGGCTATAGTCTGCACTTACTAACTGTGACAATGTTTTGATTGCGAGAGTCTTCGCCAAACCAGGCACACCTTCAAGCAAGATGTGGCCGTCAGAGAGAAGACCGATGAGAAGACAGTCAACAAGGTGCTTCTGACCTACGATGACCTTGTTCATGCCCATTACCAAATTGGTAACAAACTGACTCTGTTGTTCAATCCGGATGTTCAACTCACGGATATCAATAGCTTCTGCCATAATTCTTATAATATTATTTTACGTTTTATTCTACTTTTTACGATGAATTAGGGTGCATATCTACACCCTCCCTCTTAAATCAAACGCAAAAGTACTGAATTATGGGGACAAAAGCGAATAATGCTAACTAAATAATATTAAAAATGTTTCACAAAAGCTATTTTTAGAAACTTTTAATGAAACCCTTCCTATATATGGAATCTTTCTTTCAATAAAATGTCATATTTAGGAAGGGCTGGATGATATAAGAAACCTTAGCGATTACGATGTTTCATATACCAGGGATGTACGACGAAATTATACAGGACAAGTGACAGACCTGTAAATATCATGCCTGGAATAAGCACTTCGTGAACGGTTGGGTTGAAGATGACGTTATTGACGCCCGGAACTTGCTTGTAAGCATTTTCCAAAAACATAAAACCTATCGCAATACCTAATGATAGCCCAAATTCCCATGCCAGAAAGAAGGAACTGGTACTGGTGCCGCGCTGACAATGCTTGGCCAGCTTGATGTAGAAAAGCAGAAATCTGCTACCGATCACACCTATTCCCATACCTAGCAGCAAAGGCACAAGCACCTCTACGGCAAAGTCCTGGTCGTTTAATGAAACGAACTCGGCTGCTCCCATTAATACCAAGCCCACGAGAGCCTGACTCTTCAAGTCGGCATCGGCAAAGACATATTTCTCTGCAACAATAGCCATCAGCAGTCCTAACAGAAACATCAGGTAAACCGTCTGGTTATGAGGAATGGCAAAATACATTCCTGCGCCTATCAATATGAGTACAATATTGATGAACAGCGGGATGCCTTGTGGCAGGAAGAAACGATCGTAACTGAAAAGCGGCAAGTGCTCAGAGGGAGCCTTGAAGGGGAACTTTACCAGCGATACAAGTACGAAAGCTCCAAGAGCCAACAGGGAAGCTACCGGAAAGATAAGGTGCATGTCTGAAAAATCATCAACAAGCCAAGCGATAATTGGTCCCGTGGCAATAGATAGTCGGGCGAACCAGGAGGTGATATAATTCGCCTCGGTGCGCTGGAAAGACTCGCAAGTGTCAATTACCAACGTGCTGGTCAGGGCCATTTGTGCCAGTCCTAAGAATGCGCCCTGTACTACTCGTGCTGCTACAAGAACTCCAAAGCCGAACTTGATGTTCCAGAAGGTCTCCAGATAATAGAGTGCAACGAGACTGATTGCCACGCAACAGATAGAAACCAGACATACTCTGTTACGGCGATAGCGTTGCAGGAGATAGGAACAGAAGCCACCCAGAAGGAATAAACCAAATCCGTAAGCACCTACTACAACTCCTATCTGCCAGTGACGATAACCTTCAATGGTCATAAAATAAGGTATGCCGATGATGAGCATGCAGACACTCGTCATCAGAAGCAGGTTGGCAAAACAGAGTCTCCAGAAGTCCCGATGCCATAATTTAATATGTATGGGCGTGTTTTGTGTATCCATAACCAAAAACTTTATGAACTATATGACGCTAAAATGTAGAGAGGAGGCTTAATAGCTCTCCTCTATGCTTGGATATTCTGTACTCTTAACGGCGTCGATGTATGCCTTCACACCCTTCTGCATCTCCTCGCCTACCTGGGCAAAGTGGCGCAGGAACTTTGGCTTGAAGCCTTGGGTCATACCAAGAGCATCAGCATAGACCAGAACCTGTCCGTTGCAACCGTTGCCGGCTCCGATACCGATAGTTACGGCTTTCACCTGTCGTGTTACTTCAGCCGCCAATTTAGCTGGAACCTTTTCCAGGACAATGGCGAATACGCCAGCCTTATCAAGAGCGATAGCATCGCTGATGAGCTTCTGAGCCTCAGCCTCATCCTTGGCACGGATACCATAACCACCAAACTTGTTGACGCTCTGTGGAGTGAGTCCAAGATGACCATGCACAGGAATACCGGCGTCTACCAGAGCCTTGACAATATCAGCAATTTCGATGCCGCCCTCCAGCTTGAGTGCGTCTACTCCTGTCTCCTTCATCATGCGGCAAGCATTGCGAAGAGCCTCTTCCTTGCTGATCTGATAGCTGCCGAAAGGCATATCGCATACCACGAAGGCATGCTTGCAGGCACGAGCCACGCTGCGGGCATGGTAAATCATCTGGTCAACAGTAATTGGCAAAGTATCTGCATTTCCAGCCATTACATTGCTGGCAGAATCGCCAATCAGGATGCTGTCGATGCCAGCGGCATCCAGAATGCCTGCAGTCGTAAAGTCGTAAGCTGTAAGCATTGTAACCTTCTCGCCTGCTGCTTTCATTTCAGCAAACGTCTTGGTTGTAATTTTCTTTTTGTCAGTAGATAAATATCCCATGATTATTATATTATCTTTTTCTGTATTTATTACTTCTTGATTACTTCTTGTTTTCTTCTACAACTTTCACTAAGTCGGCAAATGTAAAGCCAGAGTAATCGGCAATTACATAGTCGCTATATGGCTCAATCGACTCCTTGGAATTGGTAGTGGAAAGTCCGAGGGTGAATGCACCTGCAGCACGTACAGCCTTCAAGCCGTTGAAGCTGTCTTCCAGTCCTACGCACTCTTCCGGCTTGGCATCAAAGCATGCTGCGCCCTTCAGGTAGCAGTCCGGATCCGGTTTGCTCTTGGCGAAGTCTTCGCTGGTCAATACACGGTCAAAGTAGCCTTTGAATTCCGGGTGCTGTCTGTAGACATTCTGCATCTTCTGAACGTTGCTACTCGTTACTACAGCGCACTTTACACCATTCTGCTTCAAGTCTTTGATGAAGTCTTCGAAGCCAGTGATGTAAGGGTACGACATATTCTTCTCAAATTCATTGAGACGAGTAGTAATCTTATCCTGTTCTGACTTTGCATCGGTATAACCTTTGATATGAGCAAAAACAGAATCTTCAGAGAAGTACTTATCATAAATCTGTACTAATGTCTGTCCTTTGATGCGGTACTCGAAATCTGGGATTTCCGGATGATATTCACGTCCAATCATACCCCAGAAGATGGAATACTGTGATTCGGTTTCGAACACTACGCCATCCAGGTCAAATAATGCAGCCTTTATCATATTAACTATTCTATAATATCTGTTATGTTTTACTATCTAATTGAGTCGAACAAGCAGTTTTATGCATTTTTCTGCTCTACAACATCTTTTTTTCGGGTGCAAAGGTACACATTTTTTTAATAAGTTGGGACCAAAATCTAAATAAATATATAAAAAAAGCTATATAATTTTGTTTTGTCCACTAATTGCGTTAACTTTGCACCTTAATATATTAAAAGATTCACTTAAATAAGTAATATAAACGAAAGATAATAGAAGGATGAACATCATAGAGAAATATTTCACCCATCTTACTGATGAGCAGAAAAAGCAGATAGCAGCGCTCGATGAGCTGTATCGCGACTGGAACAACAAGATCAATGTCATCAGCCGTAAGGATATTGACAACCTTTATGAGCACCATGTGCTTCATTCCATGGCAATAGCCAAGGCCATCAATTTCCGTCCTGGTACAGAGATTCTTGACTTCGGATGTGGTGGCGGTTTCCCGGGTATTCCGCTTGCCATTCTCTTCCCAGAATGCCAATTCAAGCTCATCGATGGAACCGGCAAGAAGATTCGCGTGTGCAATGAGGTGGCTTCTGCCATCGGCTTGAAAAATCTTGTGGCTGAGCACTTGCGTGGTGAGGATGAGAAAGGAAAGTATGATTTCGTGGTAAGCCGTGCTGTGATGCAGTTGCCTGACCTGATGAAAATCATCAAGAAGAATTTCAAGAAGAAGGGGCAGAACGCTCTGCCTAATGGCTTGATTTGCCTGAAGGGCGGCAATCTGCAGGAAGAGCTCAAGGATTACCGCAATGTGGCAGAAATCACTCCGCTCAGCACCTTCTTCGAGGAAGAATGGTTCAAGCAAGACAAGCAGCTTATCTATGTTCCGGCGTAGAAGTGAAGAGTGAAGAACGAAGAGTTGTGAAGAGTGAAGGATTCAATAGCCTTTACTAATCATAAAGTTCAATGTTCAAAGCGCAAAGTTCAAAGTAAAGGAGCTCAAAGTTCAAAATAAAGGAATTCAATGTTCAAAGTAAATAAAGTAAAATGTTACATATAGAAAGATTTCAAGTCAACATGTTGCAGGAGAACTGCTATGTTGTAAGTGATGAGACCAAGGAATGCGTCATCATCGACTGTGGAGCGTTCTATCCTGAAGAGCGCAATGCCATCACCCAATATATCCGTAAGAACGAACTGAAGCCGGTTCATCTGCTCGTTACCCATGGCCATCTTGACCACAACTTCGGCAACGACACCATCTATAAGGAGTTTGGCTTGAAGCCGGAAGTGGCTCAGGGCGATGAGAAGCTGATGAAGGGGCTGGCCCATCAGGCAGAGACCTTCTATCAGATGCAGCTGGATACGAAGTTCCCTCCTATCGGTCATTTCTTCGAGGAAGATGAAATCATCAAGTTCGGCAGCCATGAGTTCAAGGTTATTGAGACTCCTGGTCATAGCAACGGTTCCGTCACTTTCTATTGCGAGGCTGAGCATGTTGCGTTTACCGGCGATACCCTCTTCAAGAGTTCTATCGGCCGTACCGATTTCCCTGGTGGCAGTATGTTCCGAATCATCAACAGCCTGCGCCATCTGGGTATGCTCCCTGATGAAACCAAGGTGCTTCCTGGTCATGGCGATGCTACCAGCATTGGAGAGGAACTGGCGCACAATCCTTACATGGACCGATAATTTTAACCAGAGAATCAGAAATTGAAAAAGAATAATACAGAGAAGATCATTCTTGGAATTGACCCGGGAACCAACGTGATGGGCTATGGTGTGATACGCATCATGGGCAATAAGGCTGAGTTGGTGGTGATGGGTGTCATCGACATGCGCAAGGAGAAAGATCCCTATCTGCGACTCGGCAAGATATTCGAGCGGGTTACAGGCATCATCGATTCTTATCTCCCTGACGAGATGGCGATTGAGGCTCCCTTCTTTGGAAAGAACGTGCAGTCGATGCTCAAACTTGGTAGAGCTCAGGGAGTTGCCATCGCTGCTGCCATCCATCACGATGTGCCCATCCATGAATATGCTCCTCTGAAAATCAAGATGGCAATTACCGGACAGGGACAGGCATCCAAGGAACAGGTGGCTGCGATGCTGCAACGCATGCTCAACATCAAGGAGGATGAAATGCCGAAGTTCATGGATGCTACCGATGCACTGGGCGCTGCCTACTGCCATTTCCTGCAAATGGGCAGACCGGAGATCAGCGACAAGCATTATAGCAGCTGGAAGGACTTTGCACAGAAAAACCAGTCGCACATTGGCGGCACCAACGGCATGACTGGGCCACAAGCCAAACTTCTGGCTGCCATCAATCGCACAACACATAAATAAAAATATAAGAGAGATGCAAAAGATTATTAGCATTAAGGATGGCGTGACTCGTATGCCGGAATGGCGTATGGCCGAGCCTGTAAACTTTGAGTCCTGCGAAGGTGAACATATCGCCATCGTTGGACCAAATGGTGGTGGAAAGTCGATGTTTGTTGACATCATTGTCGGCAGACACCCTCTGTTAATGCACGACCCTGATTATGATTTCTCACCTAGCACCAAAAAGATGGTGAGCGACAACATCAAGTATATCACCTTCCGTGATACCTATGGTGGCGACAACGACCGCACATATTTCCTCCAGCAGAGATGGAACCAGCTGGAAATAGATGAGAACACTCCGATTGTGAAGGATAAGCTGGAAGAGGCCTACAACATGGCGGGCGAAGATACTCCGGAGCGACGCAATTTGCAGAAGCATATCTATGAACTCTTCCACATGGAGCATCTGCTCGACAAATACACTATCCTCCTGAGCAGCGGCGAGCTGCGCAAGTTCAAGCTGGCTTCTACCCTCTTCTCAGAACCACGCGTCCTCATCATGGACAATCCGTTCATCGGACTCGATGCCGATACCCGCGACCAGCTGAAGGAACTCCTCAAGACTTTGGCACAGGAGCATGCCCTGCAGATTATCCTCGTATTGAGCAAGAGCGATGACATTCCTGACTTTATCACCCACGTAGTGGAAGTAAAGGACTTGAAGGTTATGCCGAAGTTGGGCAAGGAAGAGTATCTGGCTCAGCGCACTCCAGTCCCAAGCCGGATGTTGAGTGATGAGCTAGAACAGGAAATCATCAATCTGCCGTATAGTGACCGTGAGTATAAGAGCCAGGAAGTGGTCAAGATGAACAAGGTTCGCATTCAATATGGCGAGCGCATCATCTTGAAGGATCTGGACTGGACCGTGAACAATGGTGAGCGTTGGGCGCTGAGCGGACAAAACGGAGCCGGAAAGAGTACCTTGCTGAGTCTGGTATGTGCAGACAACCCTCAGAGTTATGCCTGCAACATCGCCCTCTTCGGTAATCCTCGTGGCAGCGGCGAGAGTATCTGGGACATCAAGAAGCATATCGGTTATGTTTCTCCTGAGCTCCACCGCTCATACCAGCGCGACCTCCCTGCCATCAGAATCGTGGCAAGTGGCTTGATGGATTCCGTAGGACTTTACGTAAAGCCGAAGGATGAAGATATGGATAAGTGCCGCTTCTGGATGAAGGTGTTTGGACTGGAAGGATTGGAGGAGCGTGGCTTCCTTAAACTCTCAAGCGGTGAGCAGCGTCTGGTTCTTCTGGCTCGTGCCTTCGTGAAAGATCCGGAACTTCTTATCCTCGACGAACCTTTGCACGGTCTTGATAATTACAATCGCCGTCTGATTAAGGACGTCATCGAAGCTTTTTGCAAGCGAAACAATAAGACCATGATCATGGTTACGCATTACAAGGAAGAACTTCCTGCATGCATCGACCATAGCATTTTCCTCATTCGTCATGCATGATGAATATCCACTTCTGTGCTCTTGCCTATACGGGTAAGAGCGCAGAAGGCATATAATGAGGACTTGGCATTACACCTTATTATATTAATAAACGAGTTTCTTTCCGTTAATGAAAGTTAACTTTAACAAAGTATTCGGTAATATTTTTCTATGTTCGGAAAATATTCATTACCTTTGCAGATAATTAAGAAAAGAGTTATGCCATGATGGCTCAGTTGGTAGAGCAACGCATTCGTAATGCGTGGGTCGCGGGTTCGAGTCCCGCTCGTGGCTCTCTTGTCATTATGTACGATAAGCTAATTCAAGCGAGATTAGCACATCGGTAGTGCACGGGCTTCCCAAGCCTGTGAGGCGGGTTCGACTCCCGTATCTCGCTCGTTCATCTTTCCAGAAGTTATGGAAAGATTTTTTTGTAAAGTTTCGTAAACCTTTACGCACGTTTTTTCAACATTTCCGATATAATGTACCGATTTTTTTTATACCTTTGCATCAGATTTCAGAAAGATAACAATATTGATTAAAGAAATAGATATGACATCTGGGATGGAACTAATAGTAAAACGAATAACAAACATAATAACAAATCATGAAAGAGCTTAAAGCATTAAACAAGCGCACTGCTCCTAAGAGCGTCGCTCCAGAGACAATTATTCAGTTTGGTGAAGGTAACTTCCTCCGTGCATTCGTTGATTGGATTGTATGGAATATGAATAAGAAAACTGACTTCAACGGTTCTGTTGTTGTCGTTCAGCCATTGCCTGGCGGTATGGTAGACTGGTTGAACGGTCAGGATTGCCTCTATCACGTGAACCTTCAGGGCAAAGAGAACGGTCAGGCTGTCAACACATTGGAGCGTATCGACGTTATCAGCCGTGCATTGAACCCATATTCTCAGAACCAGGCTTTCATGGCTTTGGCTGAGCAGCCAGAGATGCGTTTCATCATCTCTAACACAACTGAGGCTGGTATTGCATTCGATGATTCCTGCAAGTTCACAGATGCTCCAGCTGCTTCTTACCCAGGTAAGTTGGTTCAGTTGCTGTTCCACCGCTACAAGTTCTTCGAGGGCGACCCAACCAAGGGTATGATTTTGATGCCTTGCGAGCTGATCTTCTTGAACGGTCACCACTTGAAGGAGTGCATCTATCAGTATATCGAGCTTTGGAAGGAAGACATGGGTGCTGACTACGAGGGCTTCAAGGAGTGGTTCACCAACCACTGCTATGTTTGCGCTACACTCGTAGACCGTATCGTTCCTGGCTTCCCACGCGACACCATCAAGGAAATCCAGCAGAAGGTTTGCTACAAGGATAACCTCGTAGTAAAGGCTGAGAGCTTCCACCTCTGGGTAATCGAGAAGGCTGAGAACATGACTGTAGAGCAGATGCAGGAAGAGTTCCCTGCTCACAAGGCTGGTCTCCACGTTCTCATCACAGACAACGAGAAGCCATACCACGAGCGTAAGGTTACTCTCCTGAATGGCCCTCACACAGTATTGAGCCCTGTGACATACCTCAGCGGTGTGAACATCGTTCGCGATGCTTGCGAGCACCCAGTATTGGGCAAGTACATCCACAAGGTACAGTTCGAAGAATTGATGCAGACATTGAACCTCCCTATGGACGAGCTTCAGAAGTTCGCTTCTGACGTATTGGAGCGCTTCGAAAACCCATTCGTTGACCACCAGGTAACCAGCATCATGCTGAACTCATTCCCTAAGTTCGAGACTCGCGACCTCCCAGGCGTAAAGATCTACTTGGAGCGTAAGGGTGAGTTGCCACAGGGATTGGTATTCGGTCTTGCTGCCATCATCACTTACTATAAGGGTGGTGTTCGTGAGGACGGTGCTCCTATCCAGCCAAACGACGACCAGAAGATCATGGACAAGCTCACAGAGCTTTGGGCTACTGGCGACACCCAGAAGGTAGCAGAAGGCGTACTCGGCTTCGACTACATCTGGCATGAGAACCTGAACGAGACAGTTCCAGGCTTGACAGAGTTGGTTAAAAAGGACCTCGACCTCATTCAGGAGAAGGGTATGTTGGAGGCTGTGAAGACTATCCTCTAATCTTCAATTGACTAATATAAGGTAAAAAGATATGTAATAGAGTCCGGTAAGATGAAGTGATGCTTCATTCTTGCCGGACTTATTTTGTTGAAGGTGAAAAAGTCACTCGTCACTCGTCACTTTTAATTTTTTGAGATATTGTCTTATTGTTAAAAAGAAGATATCATATTAATATATATATTATATTTCTTGTATAATAATGTACGCGCGAACATTAATATATATATAATTATTATAATCTTTTATTCTTAAGGCTTATCAACCTACTTTTGGAAAAAGAGGAAAAAACAAAAAGTGACGAGTGACGAGTGACTTTATCACTTTTTGTGGAAGAAGGATACTGCTCATCTGCCAGCTGCCGATGGAGCTGAAAAT
Organism: Prevotella sp. SGI.167; assembly: GCF_050313615.1. Lineage (NCBI taxonomy): Bacteria > Pseudomonadati > Bacteroidota > Bacteroidia > Bacteroidales > Prevotellaceae > Prevotella > Prevotella sp. SGI.167. The sequence goes on from NZ_JBNPLT010000023.1 coordinate 28,580, forward strand.
ACGTGGCGACGCAGCCGGAACTACATCGGGACGTAGAGGTTGCTACGTCGGGACGCAGTTGAGACCACGTCAGGACGTATTTTTGTCTATCTCTCCATGCTGTTGGACAAGGCATGAAAGACCCGTTGATTTACGACAGATACAGCCAGTAAATAGCAAAGAGAACGGCAATCATGATGACGCCTACTGCCATTTTAATCATGCAGGTGGCTACCTTTTTCAGAATAAACAGGCCCACCACCAGGACTACTAGCGCAAAAGCATAATAAAGGAAATTATCCATTGCGTCCCTCCTTTCTGAATGGTTTGTGGTTTGCATGATTTGGCTTATTGCCAGCATCATAAGGCTTATTGTCTTCCTTCATTGCTCTGATGAACTCATTAGGAATTGGAGTTTCAAACTCCATTGGCTGATGAGTCACCGGATGATAGAAGCAGAGCACATAAGCATGCAGGCAAAGACGGCCGCATGGGTCATCACCGTTTCCGTACTTGATGTCGCCACAGATAGGATGGCCCATATCTGCTGTATGTACACGAATCTGGTTCTTTCTACCCGTCTCCAGCTTATATTCTACCAGGGAATGCTCGGTAGTGCGCTGCAATGTATGAAAGTGGGTTACTGCATATTTGCCGCCATTGTCTGTTTCGCTGGCATAAGTAATATATGCCTTGTTGTCCTTCAACCAGTTGGCAACGGTTCCCTCGTCTTCCTCCATCTCTCCGGAAACCAGGGCAACGTATCGGCGGTCGTATACGTTGTGGTGCCAGTCATCCTCCAGCGCAAGCTCGGTCTGCTTGTCCTTGGCGTAAATCATCAATCCCGAAGTGTCACGGTCAAGACGGTGAACTACGTGAGCCTGACAGTTCTGGCGGGTCTTGTGGAAGTAATCATCCAGTACGGTCTTTACGTTGAGCGTAGAATGTCCGGCAGCCATACTGAGGATGCCCACGTTCTTTTCAACCACGATGACGTAGCGGTCTTCATAAACAATCTTGATGTATCTGCTCTTGAAAACCTCCTGGTTCTTCTTGGTCTTGCTTACGCTCACCTTCATGCCAGGTTTCAGAGCATAGTCGAACTGGGTGATGGTCTTGCCATCCACCTTGATTCCTCTACCCTGCAGCGTCTGCTTCACCTTGGTCTTGCTGGGACCCTTTACGTTCTCCATCAGCCATTCCAACAACTGCGCCGGCTTCTCCACCTTGTAGTGGTCATATTCATTCGGATTGCCATAGCCGTAAGCATTGTTGGTATGCTTATTAAAATAGCCTTTATTATTTTGTTGTTTCATTTTCAATTTGCTGTTTCGTGTTATTTATATCTATTTGTTCTTAACACATATTCAACGGTATTGGGATATCGTTGATGCCTTTTAGCATGCAAAAGTAAGACTTTTCTGCAAAATGACAAAGAAGAGCTGTGTTTTTAACTAAAAAAAAGCAACTTTTACCAATAAATCATTGATATACAAATATTTTTTCGTAACTTTGCACACAAATTAAAGATAAATTCAGAAAAAGATATTTAGTAAACAAGAATGATAACAGTACAAAATCTTGCAATTCAATTCGGTAAGCGAGTGCTTTACAAAGATGTAAACCTCAAGTTCACACATGGTAATATTTATGGCGTAATCGGTGCCAACGGTGCTGGTAAGTCTACCCTCCTCCGTGCCATCAGTGGCGATTTGGAGCCAAACAAGGGTACAGTAGAAATGGGACCAGGAGAGCGTCTTTCCGTTTTGGAGCAGGACCACTTCAAGTATGACGAGTTCCGCGTGATGGACACCGTTCTGATGGGTCATCAGCCATTGTGGGAGAACATGAAGGAGCGCGAGCGCCTCTATGCAAAACCAGAGATGACAGAAGAGGATGGTAACCTCGCTGCTGAGCTGGAACTTAAGTTCGCTGAGATGAACGGTTGGGAAGCTGAGAGTAATGCTGCCCAGTTGCTTCAGAACCTCGGCGTGAAGGAAGATCGTCACGATAAGCTCGTTGGTGAGCTTTCTAATACAGAGAAGGTACGCGTGATGCTGGCGAAGGCTCTCTTCGGTAATCCTGACAACCTCCTCCTCGATGAGCCTACCAACGACCTCGACCTCGACACCGTAGAGTGGTTGGAGGAATATCTCAGCAACATCGAGCAGACAGTTCTCGTGGTTTCTCACGACCGTCACTTCCTCGATGCTGTCAGCACACAGACCGTGGATATCGACTTCGGTAAGGTAACCATGTTTGCCGGCAACTACTCTTTCTGGTACGAGAGTTCTCAGTTGGCTCTCCGTCAGGCTCAGAACCAGAAGATGAAGGCTGAGGAGAAGAAGAAGCAGTTGGAGGAGTTCATCCGCCGATTCTCTGCCAATGTAGCTAAGAGTAAGCAGACCACATCCCGCAAGAAGATGCTGGAGAAGCTGAACGTAGAGGAGATTCGTCCTTCTAGCCGTAAGTATCCAGGAATCATCTTCCAAATGGATCGTGAACCAGGTAACCAGATTCTGGAGGTTGAAGGCCTGAAGGCTTGCGATGAGGACGGAACAGTTCTCTTCGACAATGTAAACTTCAACATCGAGAAGGGCGAGAAGGTGGTATTCCTCTCTCACAACCCTAAGGCTATGACCGCTCTCTTCGAGATTATCAACGGCAACCGCAAGGCTGACGCAGGTGATTACAAGTGGGGCGTTACCATCACAACAGCTTATCTCCCACTCGACAACACCGAGTTCTTCCAGAGCGACATGAACCTCGTAGACTGGTTGAGCCAGTATGGTCCTGGCAATGAGGTGGCAATGAAGGGTTATTTGGGAAGAATGCTCTTCAGCGGCGAGGAAGTACTGAAGAAGGTAAACGTACTCTCCGGAGGTGAGAAGATGAGATGTATGATTGCCCGCATGCAGTTGCAGAATGCAAACTGTCTGATTCTCGATACTCCAACCAACCACTTGGACTTGGAGAGTATCCAGGCATTCAACAACAACCTGGTAGGTTTCAAGGGCAATATCCTTTTTGCCAGCCACGACCATGAGTTCATCAATACCGTGGCTAACCGTATTATCGAGCTCACCCCATCAGGAACCATCGATAAGCTGATGTCTTACGATGAGTACATCTATGATGAGGCTATCAAGGAGCAGAAAGCTAAGATGTACGGTCTGCAGTAATAGAAAATACACCTAAATGAGATAAGTGCCAATTCGATGAGAGTCGAGTTGGCACGCTTTTTGTCAAAACAACCATAAAAAGGAATAATCATGTTTAAAAAATTTAAGACTATGTCAAAAGAAAAGAAGATTAATATAGAGGACGGTAACGCTAAGGAACAGGTTCTCAACGAGAATGCTGAGCAGAACGATACTCAGAATAATGAAGAGCCTAAGGCTGAAGAGACAAATACAGAGGATGCTGACAATAAGGCGGCAGATGCTGACAGTAAGACAGACAATACTGACAATGCGGCAGAATCTGAAGAAGCAGATCCATTGGCAAAGGCTCAGCAGGAAGTAGAAGAATTGAAAAAGCAACTGCTCTATAAGACTGCAGAATTTGAGAATTACCGCAAGCGCACCCTGAAAGAGAAGGCTGATCTGATTCTCAACGGTGGTGAGAAGACTATTGCTGCCATTCTTCCAATTCTTGATGACTTCGAGCGTGCAATCGCAGACAAGAGCGAGGATCCTAAGGCTATCAAGGAAGGTGTTCAGATGATTTTCAACAAGTTCATCAAGACTCTTGAAGGTCTCGGAGTAAAGAAGATTGAGACTGCTGACAAGGATTTCGACGTAGATTTCCATGAGGCAATCGCTATGGTGCCAGGAATGGGTGACGACAAGAAGGGCAAGGTTATCGACTGCGTGCAGACCGGCTATACCCTCAACGACAAGGTAATCCGTCACGCTAAGGTTGCTGTAGGCCAATAAGTCTAATGAAGAATTACGATCAGGAATAAAGAAATAAAAATCCATATTTAACAAATGGCAAAGAGAGACTATTACGAGGTGCTTGGCGTTGATAAGCAGGCATCTGAAGACGAAATAAAGAAGGCTTACCGCAAGATAGCCATCAAATATCATCCAGACCGCAACCCTGGAAACAAGGAGGCTGAAGAAAAGTTCAAGGAGGCTGCAGAGGCATACGAGGTTCTTCATGATCCTCAGAAGCGTCAGCAGTATGATCAGTTCGGATTCGACGGTCCGCAAGGCGGTTTCGGTGGATTCGGTGGTGGAGCCAGCATGGATATGAATGACATCTTCTCTATGTTCGGCGATATCTTTGGAGGTCACGGTGGATTCGGTGGCGGATTCGGCGGTTTTGGCGGCAGCGCCCAGCCACAGCAGTACCAGGGAAGAGATTTGCGAGTACAGGCAAAGCTTACATTGGAAGAGGCTTTTGCGGGTTGCACCAAGAAGTTCAAGATTCGTAAAGACGTAACATGTTCTGCTTGCCATGGCACAGGATGCGAAGGCGGCTCACAGCAGGAGACTTGTCCTACCTGTCATGGTACGGGTTACACAGTCCGTACCGTGCGCTCTATGTTTGGAACCATGCAGACTCAGGCTGCATGTCCTACATGTGGCGGCGAGGGTCACGTGATCAAAAACAAGTGTAAGGCTTGTGGTGGTGAAGGCATTGTTGCTGGCGAAGAAGTTGTAGAAATCAATATTCCTGCAGGTGTGGATGACGGAATGGTCGTTACCGTACCAGGTAAGGGAGGCGCCGGTAAGCACAATGGCGTCAACGGCGACCTTCAGGTTATCGTACGCGTAGAAAAGAGCGATGTCTTCGAACGTAAAGACAAGGACCTCTACTATAATCTCGTACTCGACTTCTCTACAGCTGTTCTTGGCGGTGAAGTGGAAATCCCTACATTGGAGGGAAAGACTACCATCAAGATAGAACCAGGAACCCAGCCAGGTAAGCAGGTTCGCCTGCGTGGTAAAGGTATGCCTGCCATCAAGGGATATGGTTATGGACGAGGCGACATCATCGTGAACATTACCGTCTACATTCCTAAGACCCTCAACAAGGAAGAGAAGGAATTGGTGAAGAAGTTCAAGGAATGCGAGAACTTCCAGGCAGACAATGCCACCAAGAAGTCAATCTTTGACAGCATCAAGAATCTGTTCAACAAATAGATTCCTGAAGATTCTATGGATGAAATCTCATAAAAGATAAAAGTAACAGGCAATCCTGATTATTGGCTCAATGCCAGTATTGGGATTGCCACTTTTTGTACCTACACATTTATAATATATAAGAAATGAATTATCAAGAAACGACAGAATATCTCTTCAATAGTACTCCGGTGTTTGAAAAAATTGGTGCCAAGGCATATAAGCCTGGTCTGCAGACTACCCATGAGCTGGACGAGCACTTCGGTCATCCTCATCGTCAATATAAGACTATACATATTGCCGGTACCAACGGCAAGGGTTCCTGCTCTCATACGATAGCAGCCATCCTTCAAAGCCAGGGTTACAAGGTGGGATTATACACATCCCCTCATCTTGTTGATTTCCGCGAGCGCATCCGTGTGAACGGAGAATGCCTGCCGGAACAGTATGTCATCGACTTTGTAGAAGAGAACCGTGCTTTCTTCGAACCTCTTCATCCGTCTTTCTTCGAGCTGACCACGGCCATGGCATTCAAGTACTTTGCCGAGCAGAAAGTAGACTATGCGGTAATCGAAGTAGGACTTGGAGGAAGACTTGACTGTACCAATATCATCACTCCGGTTCTTTCTGTCATTACCAATATCAGTTTTGACCATACCCAGTTTCTGGGAAACACCCTAGCAAAGATAGCTGGCGAGAAGGCAGGAATCATAAAGCCTGACGTGCCTGTAGTTATCGGTGAATACATCGAAGAGACCCGTCCTGTTTTTGAGAAGGTTGCCGGAGAACGCCATTCTCCTATTCTCTTTGCACAGGATGAAGACACGGCTATGGAGGTAGATATGGAACTGAAAGGTTCCTATCAAGAACGTAACAGAAAGACCATTCTTGCAGCACTCAACGTCTTGCGACAGACGATGACCATCAGCGACGAAGCAATCAGAAACGGTTTCGGGCATGTATGTGAGCTGACAGGGTTGCGAGGTAGATGGGAGAAGCTGGGAGAAGCACCGCTTGTCATCTGTGATACGGGTCACAATCTTGCGGGATGGAAGTATCTTGCCACACAGATTAATGATGTTGACGCTCAGGTCAAGCACATCGTTTTTGGAATGGTGGACGACAAAGATGTTGAGCACGTATTACAACTTCTGAGGGATAAGCTCAAAAATGGGGTAAAATTCTATTGGACGCAGCCTTCTACCAAAAGAGCCATTCCTGTGGAGAAATTGCGAGACACTGCATTAAAGTATAACTTGCATGGTAAGATGTATCATTCTGTAAAAGAAGCATATATGACAGCGAAAGCAAATGCAAAAAATGATGATTTTGTCTTCGTTGGAGGTTCAAGTTATGTAGTCGCTGATTTGCTCTCCTAAAAATTTTTAGTTTTTTTAAATCAAATAATTGCTAAATATTTTGTCATATTCATTTTTTTTTAGTTACTTTGCAGTAGATTACTTTAGAACATAAAGTAGAGTAACTAAAAAAAGATATATTATGAATACAGAACCAGTTAACAAGTGTGGTTTGAAAAGAGAAGATTTTCAGACCACAGTAAATGGAAAGAAGACTGATCTCTTCGTGTTGAGAAACAATCAGGGCAATGAGATTGCAGTGACTAACTACGGTGGTGCTGTTGTTGCTATCATGATGCCAGATAAGGACGGCAACTATGCTAACCTCATCGAGGGTCACGACAACATACAGGATGTCATCAACTCACCTGAGCCTTTCTTGAGCGTCCTCATCGGTCGTTACGGAAATCGTATCAAGGAGGGTAGATTTACCCTTCATGGCAAGGAGTATCAGTTGGCATGCAACGATGGAAAGAACCATTTGCATGGTGGTCCTACCGGATTCCACGCCCACGTTTGGGATGCAACCCGTATGAGTGACAATGCAGTTGTCTTGAAGTACACCAGCCCATACGGCGAGGAAGGCTTCTCTGGAGAATTGACTGTTTGGGTAGCTTACACCTTGACAGACGACAATGAGTTCGTCATCAAGTATCAGGCTACAACTAACAAGATGACCATCTGCAACTTGACTCATCACGCATTCTTCGCAATCCAGGGTATTGCAAATCCTACCCCAACTATTGACAACATCATCTGTGAGGTGAATGCAGACTACTACCTCCCTATCGATAAGGAGTCTATTCCAACAGGTGAAATCCTGAAGGTAGAGGGTACACCTTTCGATTTCCGCACTCCAAAGCCAATCGGCCAGGACATTGATGCCGACAACGAGCAGATCAAGAATGGTCAGGGTTACGATCACAACTATGTTTTAAACAAGAAGGAAGAGGGCGAGTTGAGCTTTGCTGCCCGCATTAAGGACCCTGTTAGCTGCCGTACCATGGAGGTTTATACCACAGAACCAGGTTTGCAGATGTATACAGGTAACTTCCTGGCAGGCATCAAGGGTCAGCATGGTGCAACATTCCCACGCCGCAGCGCAGTTTGCTTCGAGGCACAGAAGTTCCCAGACACACCAAATCATCCATACTTCCCAAGTTGCAGATTGAACCCTGGTGAGACATACACACAGAAGACAATCTATAAGTTTGGCGTAGACAAATAAAATCAGATTAAACCATATAGGAGTTGCTGCCTCTAAGTGCACAATGCTGGGGCAGCCGCTCCTTTTTGCGGTTAAATTAACCAGTGAACAATCATATGGTAACAACCAGCAATACAAGCAAATAACAAATATAACAATAACAAATATCAACTATCAAGATTAAACAATGGAACAAAAAAGTGTAAATAACAACGGTCGTGTCATTGCCATCATCACGATGTGTTTTATCTTTGCAATGATCTCGTTTGTAACTAACATGGGAGCACCTTTTGGCAACATCTGGGGCTTCAAGTACTCTTGGGCAGCCATGATGGGTAACTTCATGAACTTTGCCGCTTACCTCTTCATGGGTATTCCTGCCGGCAAGATGATTGAAAGCAAGGGTTACAAGAAGACAGCATTGATCGCACTCGCTGTCGGTACAATCGGTTTGATGATTCAGTACTTGTCAAGTATCTTTGGTGACGACATTCCAGTATTTAACCTCAGCTCTGGTGCCGTTTGCCTCAACCTTATCATTTATCTGTTGGGTGCTTTCATCTGCGGTTTCTGCGTATGTATGCTTAACACCGTGGTAAACCCAATGTTGAACTTGCTCGGTGGCGGTGGTAACCGCGGTAACCAGCTCATTCAGATTGGTGGTACATTAAACTCTTTGAGTGGTACTCTTACCCCATTGTTGGCAGGTGTACTCGTAGGTACAGTTACAGCTAACACAAGTATGAGCGACGTTGCTCCTCTCCTCTTCATCGGTATGGCGGTGTTCATTGCAGCCTTCTTCATCATCTGGTTTGTTGCTATTCCTGAGCCAAACATCAAGAAGGAGAACGTACAGTACGATCACAGTCCTTGGTCATTCCGTCACTGCGTACTCGGTGTCATCGGTATTTTCTTCTATGTAGGTGTTGAGATTGGTATTCCTGCTCAGCTTATTTTCTACATCAGTAGCATGGACTTCACAGGTGCTGCTTCTGTAGGTGGTGCTTTCGCAGCAGTTTACTGGTTGCTCATGATGTGCGGCCGATTCCTCAGCTCATTTATCAGCGGTGCAGTTTCTACCAAGACACAGATGACAATAGTATCAACAGTAGCTATACTCCTGTTGCTCACAGCCATCTTCTTGCCAGAAACCAACACATTGAACTTCTCTTTGGCTGGTGATTCTGAGATTGCAAACCTTCTCAAGCTCGACGACCACGGTACTGGTCTTGTAGCATTTACTATCCCTACCAAGTGCGTACTCATCGCTATCTGCGGTTTGTGTACTTCTATCATGTGGGGTGGAATCTTCAACCTTGCTGTTGAGGGTCTCGGCAAATACACAGCTCAGGCATCAGGTATCTTCATGATGATGGTAGTTGGTGGTGGCGTAATGCCTCTCATCCAGGACGCTGTTGCTAAGGCTGCTGGTCCTATCGCATCTTATTGGGTTATCATCGCCATGATTGCATACATTCTCTTCTACGCCCTCGTTGGTTGCAAGAATGTAAACAAGGACATTCCAGTAGAGTAATAATGAAACATCTTATTCCCGGGTGAAGCAAAACTTGATTTATCCGGGAACAACTAGTTTATAATCAGATCTTTAATAATAACTTTTAAACAACAACTATTATGGATATCGAAAAAGTAAGAAGCCGTTTCATCAAGCACTTTGATGGCAAAACAGGTAACATCTATATGTCACCAGGTCGTATTAACCTGATTGGCGAGCACACTGATTATAATGGTGGATTCGTATTCCCAGGTGCAGTAGATAAGGGTATTATGGCTGAGATCCGTCCTAACGGAACAGAGACAGTGATGCTCTACTCTATCGACTTGAAGGACCGTGTAGAGTTCAAGGTAAACGACCCAGAGGGTCCTCGCGCATCTTGGGCACGCTACATCTACGGTATCTGCCAGGAGATGAAGGCGCTGGGTGTTGATGTAAAGGGCTTCAATGCAGCATTCTATGGCGATGTGCCTCTCGGTGCAGGTATGTCTTCTTCAGCTGCTCTTGAGAGCTGCTTCGCTTTCGCCTTGAACGATCTCTTCGGTGACAACAAGGTTTCTAAGTGGGATCTCGTTCTCGCTGGTCAGGCTACTGAGCACAAGTACGTAGGTGTTAACTGCGGTATTATGGACCAGTTTGCTTCTGTATTCGGCAAGGAGGGCAAGTTGATGCGTCTCGACTGCAACAGCCGTGAGTTTGAGTACTTCCCATTCGAGCCTAAGGGCTACAAGCTCTGTCTGGTTAACTCTAAGGTTAAGCACGAGTTGGCTGGTTCACCATACAACGACCGTCGTAACTCTTGCGAGAACGTGGTTAAGCACATCGCTGCCAAGCACCCAGAGGCAAAGTTCGAGACTCTCCGCGATTGCACATGGGAGCAGCTGGAAGAGGTTCGCGCAGAGGTAGGCGAAGAGGATTACAGCCGCGCTCACTTCGTATTGGGCGAGAAGGACCGCGTATTGGCAGTCTGCGATGCTCTTGAGAAGGGTGACTACGAGACTGTAGGCCAGAAGATGTATGAGACCCACCACGGTTTGAGCAAGGAATACGAGGTAAGCTGCGAGGAGCTCGACTTCTTGAACGATGTTGCCAAGGAGAACGGTGTTACTGGTAGCCGTATCATGGGTGGTGGCTTCGGTGGCTGCACCATCAACTTGGTTAAGGACGACATCTATGACAAGTTCGTAGAGGATGTTACAGCTAAGTTCACAGCTAAGTATGGTCATGCTCCTGAAATTTACCCAGTAGTTATCTCTGAGGGTTCTCACAAGGTTTGCTAATATACATATTATATAATATAAAGGAACTGCAGTTAGTGTTGGCTAGCTGCAGTTTTTTTTTGCCCAAATTTAGCCAAAAGCAGGCGTAATCATGCAAATAGTGTTAAAAACACACTTTAGAATGAAAAAAGTTAGGGAAAACTATTGCCGTTTCAAAATAAAATTGTAATTTTACACCCAAAATAAAGTAAACAATTAAAAACAGCCTAAAAATGAGTACATTTAAGACCCTTTTCATGGGAGTAGGTTTTGCGGCAATCGCTACCCTCTCTGCTTGTTCATCAAGCAGCAACGCTAGTCTTACACAGTCTGGTTTGAATCCTGCAGATTTCGATTCAACCGTATTGGGAAAGAAGACTGAGTTAGTAACCCTCAAGAATGCCAACGGCATGGAGGTATGTCTCACCAACTATGGTGGGCGTGTGGTTTCAATCTCTGTCCCAGACAAGGACGGCAAGCCAACTGATGTAGTTCTTGGTTATGACAATATCCATCAGTATGCAGATACGCTTAACTCTCCTTCTGATTATGGTTCATCAGTAGGTCGTTACGCTAACCGCATCAAGGATGCCAAGCTTTCACTTGCAGGTTCTACCTATCAGTTGAAGGCAAATGATAATGGCAACTGCCTGCATGGTGGTGGTGCTACAGGATGGTTGAACCAGGTTTACGACATTACAGAGAAGAACGACTCATCCGTTACCTTCACTATCAATGCGAAGGATGGCGAGAATGGTTTCCCTGGCAACGTAACAGCAACAGCTAAATATACAGTCAAGAGTGACAACACACTCGACATCGAGTTTGGCGCTACAACAGACAAAGAGACCGTTGTCAATATGACCAACCACAGTTACTTCAACTTGAATGGCGATCCATCTAAGGAAGGTTTCGATCAGGTAATGTACATCAATGCAGATAAGTTCACTCCTGCAGATTCACTTTACATCCCAACTGGTGAAATCAAGAGTGTCGAGGGAACCCCTATGGATTTCCGTAAACCTGCAGAAATCGGCAAGAAGGTAGATTATAACTTTGACCAGATTAAGAATGCCACAGGTTACGACCACAACTGGTGTTTGAACACATATAAGAATGGTAAGGGCGATGACAAAACAGTTTGCGCAAGCCTCTACTCACCAAAGAGCGGTATCCTTCTTGAAGTATTTACCAACGAGCCAGGCATTCAGGTTTACACCGGTAACTTCCAAGGCACAGGTATTGCCTGCAAGCATGGCATCAAGTATCCTAAACACGTAAGCGTTTGCTTCGAGAGCCAGAAATATCCTGATTCTCCAACCAAGATTGCTCAGGGTGTAAAGGATTGGACAGATGCCACATTGAAGCCAGGAGAGAAATACAATTCTCACCTCGCTTACAAATTCAGCGTTAAAAAGTAAGCGTAAGTTAGTTTAAAAGTTAGCGAACCGGCGGATAAAGTCCGCTGGAACAGCTAACATCCAACAAGAAGTTTTCGCAATGACAAAAAAACGAAATGTGCTGGATAAGAAACTAACATAATAAGCATCCAATAAAAGAAAAGAATAAACAAATAATAATAAACAAACAATCTTATAGTAATTATGAATTGGAATTCAACAGAATTCGTATGGCTTGATTGGGCTATACTCGCCATTGGTGTTATCGGCGTAATTTGGGCTGTTTGGCACGCAATCGTGAAAGACAGAAAGGCTCAGAAAGGTGAAGACTCTTCTGCCTACCTCTTCGGTAAGGGTGAGCCATGGTATGTAATCGGTATGGCTATCTTTGCTGCCAACATTGGTTCTGAGCACCTCGTTGGTTTGGCTGGTACAGGTGCCAAGAGTGGTGTCGGTATGGCACACTGGGAGATGCAGGGCTGGATGATCCTCATCTTGGGTTGGCTGTTCGTACCTTTCTACCAGTTGCTCATCAACAAGATGGGTAAGATCATCACCATGCCTGACTTCCTGAAGTTCCGCTATACCCAGCGCACAGGTTCATGGCTCTCTATCATCACCCTCGTAGCTTACATCCTTACAAAGGTGAGCGTTACAGCCCTTACAGGTGGTATCTTCTTCGAATATCTTTGGGGCTTGAACTTCTGGGCTGGTGCTATCGGTCTGATTATCCTCACCACCATCTTCACCGTATTCGGTGGTATGAAGGGTGTGATGACATTGTCAACTATCCAGACACCTATCCTCGTCATCGGTTCTTTCCTCGTACTCTTCCTCGGTCTCTCTACCCTCGGCGGTGGCAGCATCGCTGCTGGTTGGGCCGACATGATGGATTACTGCGGCAAGTTGAACAACGGCTACGGTACAACCCACATGTTCCACTGGGAGGCAGGTGATTCTATGTATCAGGAGTATCCTGGTTTCGTAGTATTGATCGGTGCAACCATCATCGGTTTCTGGTACTGGTGTACTGACCAGCACATCGTTCAGCGTGTACTCGGTCAGGTTCCTGGCGAGAGTAACGTAGAGGTTATGAAGCGTGCCCGCCGCGGTACTATCGCAGCCGGTTTCTTCAAGGTACTCCCTTGCTTCATGTTCCTCATCCCAGGTATGATTGCAGCAGCCTTGGCTCAGAAGGGTGCCATCCAGATGAACGAGACTGATGCAGCCTTCGCCATCATGGTAAAGACCGTTCTTCCTGCAGGTATCAAGGGTATCGTAACCATCGGTTTCATCTGCGCACTCGTTGCTTCATTGGCAGCATTCTTCAATAGCTGTGCTACCCTCTTCACCGAGGACTTCTACAAGCCATTGAAGAAGGGCATGTCTGAGGCTCACTACGTACTCGTTGGCCGTATCGCTACCGTAGTAGTTGTAGTTCTCGGTTTCGCATGGTTGCCAATCATGATGAAGATGGATACATTGTACAATTATCTCCAGGGTATACAGTCACTTCTGGCTCCAGCCATGGTAGCCGTATTTGCAATGGGTATCTTCTTCAAGAAGATTACTCCAAAGGCAGGTGAATATACCATGATTACAGGTTTCCTCATCGGTATGCTCCGCCTCGTTACCAACGTCATCACTGATACAGGTAAGGCTACAATGGATGGTGCATTCTGGGATTACACCGCATGGTTCTGGCAGACCAACTGGCTCGTATTCGAGTGCTGGTTGCTCGTATTCCTCATCATCTTCATGGTAGTAGTAAGCTGCTTCACTCCAGCTCCAAGCAAGGAGCAGGTAGAGGCAATCACCTTCACATCAGACTTCAAGAAGTCTATCCGTGAGAGTTGGAGTGCCTTCGATATTATCGGTACCCTCGTCGTAATCGGCCTCTGCGCAGCATTCTACGCATACTTCTGGTAAAATATTATTCACGTCAGGAGCAAGAAGTGAGGAGTCTGGAATTTTCTCGAAGATCAGACAAAACTGTTTCTGTTGAAAAAATCCGCGATCCTTTCTTCTCCTTCTTACTCCTTGATTTTCCTCTCGAACCTGCTCTATGAAGAGCAAGCAAAAGAACACAACTATACATACATTGAATCATTACATCAAAACAGCAGAAAGACCATGACCCAGTTTTATAATGAATACTCCAAAGTATTAGTATCCGTCGATTGTATCATTTTCGGTTTCGACGGTAGTAACCTCCAGGTACTGATAGGCAAACGCAAGATGGACCCGGGAAGAGGCGAATGGTCACTCTATGGTGGTTTCGTTGGCGCAACAGAAAATCTCGAAGATGCTGCCAACAGAGTCATCCTGGAACTTACTGGAATGAAAAACCTCTATATAAGACAAGTAGGAGCTTTCGGCCGCATCGACCGTGACCCAGGTGAGCGAGTTATCTCTATCGCCTATTGCACTCTCATCAATGTGAAAGACTATGATGACAGCCTCCGTGTAGAACACGGATTGGAATGGGTTAGTCTGAACGAACTTCCAGAACTTTACTCAGACCACAAACTCATGATCCGCAACGCTATCGCACAGATACGCCGCCGCATCAATCATGAGCCATTAAGCTTCAAACTCCTCCCAGACCTCTTTACGCTGACACAGCTTCAGCATGTATTCGAGGCAGTAATAGGCGAAGAGATTGATAAGCGCAACTTCCGCAAACGCGTGAAGGATATCGACTTCATCGAGAAAACAGAACTCATCGATAAAGTCAACTCGAAACGAGGCGCCGCCCTCTACCGCTTCAACAAGAAAGCATACGAGGAAGACCCATCGTTCAACTTGAAATAGAATAAACAACTTAAAACAAAAGATATTATGTTAGAAGAATTAAAAGAAAAAGTGTTCAAGGCAAACCTTGATCTCGTTAAGCACAACCTCGTGCTCTTTACATGGGGTAATGTGAGTGGTATCGACCGCGAGAAAGGTCTGGTTGTCATCAAACCATCAGGCGTCGATTATGACACCATGAAGGCTAGCGATATGGTAGTAGTAGACTTGGAAACAGGTAAGGTAGTAGAAGGCGATCTGAATCCATCATCTGATACACCAACCCACTTGGTTCTCTACCGCGCATTCCCAGAGTTGGGTGGCGTAGTTCATACTCACTCTACTTATGCTACCGCTTGGGCACAGGCTGGCTTGGACATCCCTAATATTGGTACAACTCATGCTGATTACTTCCACGATTGCATCCCTTGCACTGATGCGATGACAGAGGATATGATGGCAGAATATGAGCACAACACAGGTGTTGTCATCGTTGACCGTTTCAAGAAAGATAACATCAACCCAGTTCATACTCCTGGCGTATTGGTTAAGAACCATGGTCCTTTTACATGGGGTAAGGATGCTGACCAGGCTGTTTATCACGCAGTAGTAGCTGAACAGGTGGCCAAGATGGCTTTCATCTCATTCTCTGTGAATCCAAACACCACCATGAACCCATTGCTCGTAGAGAAGCACTTCAACCGCAAGCACGGTCCTAACGCTTACTACGGACAGAAAAAGCACTAATTAAAGGTTTTTCAAATAAAGATATCAGATCACATTAACAATAACAATTAATACAACAAACAATCATGATTAAAGCATTTGAAAATTTAGAGGTATGGTTTGTAACTGGTGCACAGCTTCTTTACGGAGGCGAAACAGTTAAGATAGTTGATGGTCACTCAAAGGACATGGTAGATGGTCTGAACAACAGTGGCATCATCCCAATCAAGGTAGTTTACAAGGGCACAGCTAACTCTTCTGCAGAAGTAGAGGCCGTCATGAAGGCTGCCAACAACGATAAGAAGTGCGTAGGTATCATCACATGGATGCACACCTTCTCTCCAGCTAAGATGTGGATCAAGGGCTTGCAGGCTCTCGAGAAGCCTCTCCTCCACTTTCATACTCAGTACAACGCAGAACTCCCTTGGGATTCTATCGATATGGACTTCATGAACCTCAACCAGTCAGCTCACGGCGACATCGAGTTCGGTCACATCTGCACCCGCATGCGCATCCCTAGAAAGGTTGTTGTAGGTTACTGGAAGAGCGAAGAGGCTCAGAAGCAGATTGCTACATGGGCTCGCGTAGCTGCAGGTGTTGCTGATGCTCACAACGTACGCTGCTTGATGTTCGGTATGAACATGAACAACGTAGCCGTAACAGATGGCGACCGCGTAGAGTTCGAGCAGCGCTTGGGTTACCATGTAGATTACTACCCAGTATCTTCACTCATGGAGTACTACAAGAAGGTAACAGATGCTGAGGCTGATGCTCTCGTTGAGGAGTACAAGAAGGAGTACACCATCAAGATTGATGAGTCTGGCGAGGAAGTTTACTGGGAGAAGGTGAAGAACGCAGCTAAGGCTGAGATTGCTCTCCGTCGCGTATTGAAGGATGAGAACGCAGTAGCATTCACAACCAACTTCGATGACCTCGGCGATGCTGACATCGACGATCCAAACTTCTGCGGTTTCGACCAGATTCCTGGTTTGGCTTCACAGCGCCTGATGGCAGAGGGTTATGGTTTCGGTGCTGAGGGTGACTGGAAGACAGCTTGCCTCTACCGCACACTCTGGGTAATGAACCAGGGCTTGGAGAAGGGTTGCTCATTCCTCGAGGACTACACACTCAACTTCGCTGCCGACCGTACATCTAGCCTCCAGAGCCACATGCTCGAGGTTTGCCCATTGATTGCTTCAGACAAGCCAAAGCTCGAGGTTCACTTCCTAGGCATCGGTATCCGCAAGCAGCAGACAGCTCGTTTGGTATTCACATCTAAGACAGGTAAGGGTGTTAAGGCAACTGTAGTTGATCTCGGCAACCGTTTCCGTCTCATTGCAAGTGAGGTAGAGTGCATCGAACCAAAGGCAATGCCTAAGCTCCCTGTAGCTTCAGCTCTCTGGGTTCCACAGCCAACCTTCGAGATTGGTGCAGGTGCTTGGATCCTCGCTGGTGGTACACACCACAGTGCATTCTCTTACGACATCACTGCTGAGTACTGGGAAGACTTCTGCGAGATCCTGGGTATTGAGTTCGTCAACATCGACAAGAACACAACTATCAGCAGCTTCAAGCAGCAGCTCCGCAACAACGAGATTTACTACATGCTCAACAAGGCGTTGAGATAATTTAAGTGAAGAGTGAAGAACGAAGAGTGAAGAATTCCATTGCTTTTCTCTTTGTTCCTTACATTAAAGAAAGAATCAATAATGAGCGCAAAAACTATTATAGAATCAGGTAAGGCCATTCTCGGTATCGAGTTTGGCTCTACCAGAATCAAGGCTGTCTTGATCGACACCGACAACAACCCTATCGCACAGGGTAGCTTTGAGTGGGAAAACCAGTTGGTTGATGGTCTCTGGACTTACAGCATCGACACAATCTGGAAAGGTTTGCAGGATTGTTATGCCGACCTCCGCAAGAACGTGAAGGCTGAGTACGACTGCGAAATCAAGCAGTTGGCTGCCATCGGTATTTCTGCGATGATGCACGGCTACATGGCTTTCGGTAAGGATGAAAACATTCTCGTTCCTTTCCGCACATGGCGTAACACCAATACAGCCAAGGCCGCAGCTGAACTTTCAGAGCTCTTCCACTTCAACATCCCATTGCGTTGGAGTATCTCTCACGTATATCAGGCTATCCTGAATGGTGAGGACCACATCAACAAGATTGACTTCCTTACCACTCTCGCCGGTTATATCCACTGGCAGCTCACAGGCAAGAAGGTTTTGGGCGTAGGCGATGCATCAGGTATGCTCCCTATCGACTCTAACACCGGCAACTACGATGCAGAGATGGTAGCTAAGTTCGATAAGCTCATCGAGCCTAAGAACCTGGGCTGGAAGATTCTCGACATTCTCCCAGAGGTACTGAACGCAGGCGAAGATGCTGGCGTATTGACCGAGGAAGGTGCAAAGAAGCTCGACCCATCAGGCACACTCCAGGCAGGCACCCCACTCTGTCCTCCAGAAGGTGATGCAGGTACTGGTATGGTAGCTACCAACGCTGTACGTCAGCGTACAGGTAACGTCAGTGCAGGTACATCTTCTTTCTCTATGATTGTATTGGAGAAAGCCTTGAGCCAACCTTACGAAGTCATTGATATGGTGACTACTCCTGATGGTAGCCCTGTAGCAATGGTTCACTGCAACAACTGTACTTCCGACCTCAATGCATGGGTAGGTTTGTTCAAGCAATATCAGGAGTTGCTCGGTGTACCTGTGGATATGAACGAGGTATTCGGCAAACTCTACAACCACGCTCTCGAAGGCGATGCTGATTGCGGTGGTTTGATTGCTTACAACTATATCTCTGGTGAGCCTGTAACCGGTTTGGCAGAAGGTCGCCCAATGTTCGTACGTTCAGCCAACGACCACTTTAACCTCGCCAACTTCATGCGCGCCAACCTCTATGCTTCAGTAGCTGTATTGAAGATTGGTAACGATGTCTTGTTCAAGAACGAGAAGGTACAGGTAGACCGCATCACCGGTCATGGCGGTTTGTTCAAGACCAAGGGAGTAGGTCAGCGCATCCTCGCTGCAGCCATCAACTCCCCAATCTCTGTGATGGAGACAGCAGGCGAAGGTGGTGCATGGGGTATTGCCCTGCTCGCAGGCTATCTCGTAAACAATGCAGAGAAGCTGAGCCTGGCTGATTACCTCGACAAGAAGGTATTTGCCGGCAATACTGGTGTTGAAATCGCGCCTACTGCAGAAGAAGTAGCTGGTTTCGACAAGTATATTGAGACCTACAAGGCAGGTCTTGCCATTGAAAAGGCAGCTGTTGAAAACAAAAACTAACAAAATATCAATACGTTTGTGGGGAATCAGTCTCCACAAACGTATTCTTATAAAAGAACAACAAAAATAAAACTTATAAGATAATGAAGAAACTTTTCGCAACCACATTGCTTTCTGCAGCAGTTGCATTCACCGCACAGGCTCAGAATGTAACCGGAACAATTCATGCCAACCAAGGCAAGCAGAAAATTAATAAAGAGATTTACGGACAGTTTGCCGAGCATCTCGGTAGCTGCATCTATGGTGGACTCTGGGTAGGTCCTGATTCCAAGATTCCTAACACACAAGGTTACCGTAACGACGTGCTCCAAGCTCTCAAGGACTTGAAAGTGCCTGTATTAAGATGGCCTGGAGGATGTTTCGCAGACGAGTATCACTGGATGGACGGAATCGGGCCACGTGAAAATCGTCCTAAGATGCAGAACAACAACTGGGGTGGAACCATCGAAGACAATTCCTTCGGTACTCACGAGTTCCTGAATCTCTGCGAAATGTTGGGTTGCGAGCCTTACATCAGCGGAAACGTGGGTTCGGGAACTGTTGAGGAACTTGCCAAGTGGGTAGAATACATGACCAGCGACGGCGATACACCTATGGCTAAGCTCCGCCGACAGAACGGTCGCGACAAGGCTTGGAAGGTAAAGTACCTCGGTGTGGGCAATGAGAGCTGGGGCTGCGGTGGCAACATGCGCCCAGAATACTACTCTGACCTCTTCCGCCGTTACTCTGTTTATTGCCGCAACTATGATGGCAACGAACTCTACAAGGTTGCTTCCGGAGCCAGCGACTACGATTACAACTGGACCAAGGTGCTGATGGACCGTGTTGGTCATCGTGCCAACGGAATCTCCTTACATTATTATACAGTAACCGGCTGGGAAGGCAGCAAGGGTTCGGCTACCAAGTTCGACAACGACGATTACTACTGGACCATGGGCAAGTGCCTCGGCATTGAGGATGTCATCAAGAAGCACGAAGCCATCATGGACAAGGCTGACCCAAAGAAGCAGATTGGTCTTCTCGTAGATGAATGGGGAACCTGGTGGGATGAGGAACCAGGAACCATCAAGGGCCACCTCTATCAGCAGAACTCCATGCGCGATGCTTTCGTGGCAGCCCTCTCGCTCAATGTCTTCCATCGCCATGCTGACCGCATCAAGATGGCAAACATCGCTCAGGTGGTCAACGTGCTCCAGTCTATGATTCTCACCGACACCAAGGGAACCGGTCACATGGTTCTGACTCCTACCTATCATGTTTTCAACATGTACAAGGACTTCCAGGAGGCTACCTATCTCCCAATGGACGTGAAGTGCGACTCTATGGACGTTCGTGGCGACAGCCATGCGAAGGACGGCAGAAAGATTCCTCTGGTTTCTACATCTGCTGCCAAGAAGGCAGACGGAACCATCGTGGTTTCTCTTGCAAATGTTAGTCTTGACAAGGCTCAGGAAGTTGAGTTCAAACTGGATGGCGCAGCTGCTCCAAAGGCTGTAAACGGACAGATTCTTTCTTGCAAGAAGGTGACCGACTATAATGATTTTGAGCACCCTGAGGTAGTGAAGCCTGCCGTGTTCAAGGATGCAAAAGTCAAGAAAAATACCCTCAAGGTTAAAATTCCTGCAAAATCTATCGTAGTTTTGAAAATAAAGTAGTATATTTGTAGGGCAAAATCTAAATTTCATCAGCTCTTTTCATATAAGGAGCTGATGAACAAACAGTTCGACATTCTGAAACAGAATTGTCAAAGGAATATTTCAGCAGAAAACAATCAATAATAACAAAATAAAGTAATTTGTGTTATGAACGACATTAAAGTAATGAATCATGCAGCAGATAATATCCGTATCTTGGCTGCTTCAATGGTAGAAAAGGCAAACTCTGGTCACCCAGGTGGTGCTATGGGTGGTTCTGATTTCATCAACGTACTCTTCGCAGAGTACTTGGTTTATGATCCAGCAGATCCAACATGGACTGGTCGTGACCGCTTCTTCCTCGACCCAGGTCACATGAGCCCAATGCTCTATGCTGGTTTGGCTTTGCGTGGTTTCTTCTCAATGGAAGACCTCAAGCAGTTCCGCCAGTGGGGTTCAGTAACTCCAGGTCACCCAGAGCTCGACCTTGAGCGTGGTATTGAGAACTCATCAGGTCCTCTCGGTCAGGGTCATGCCCTCGCAGCTGGTGCAGCTGTTGCAGAGAAGTTCCTCGAGGCTCGTCTGGGTTCTACGATGATGCAGCACAAGATTTACGCATATATTTCTGATGGTGCTGTAGAGGAGGAAATCTCTCAGGGTGTTGGTCGTATCGCTGGTAACCTTGGTTTGAACAACCTTATCATGTTCTACGATTCTAACGACATCCAGCTCTCTACAGAGTGTGGCGTTGTAATGAACGAGGATACAGAGATGAAGTACAAGGCTTGGGGCTGGAATGTCATCAAGATCAATGGTAACGACGTGGCTCAGATTCGTGAGGCTCTCGATGCTGCCCAGAAGGAGCAGGATCGCCCTACCCTCATCATCGGTAAGACAGTAATGGGTAAGGGTGCTCTCCGCGCAGACGGCACAAGCTACGAGGCTTGCATCAATACTCACGGTGCTCCTCTCGGTGGCGACGCTTACGTAAATACAATCAAACACCTCGGTGGTGACCCTGAGAATGCATTCGTTATCTTCGACGATGTAAAGGAGATTTACGCAAAGCGTGCTGAGGAGTTGAAGAAGATCGTTGCTGAGCGCAAGGCTGCAGAGGCAGAGTGGCGCAAGGCTAACCCAGAGAAGGCCGCTCAGATGGATGAGTGGTTCAGCGGCAAGGCTCCTAAGGTAGACTGGAGCAAGGTTGAGCAGAAGGCTGGTTCAGCTACTCGTGCTGCTTCTGCTGCTTGTCTCGGTGTTTTGGCAGAGCAGGTTCCTAACATGATCTGTGCATCTGCTGACCTTTCTAACTCAGATAAGACAGATGGTTTCTTGAAGAAGACCAAGAGCATCGTTCGTGGTGACTTCTCAGGTGCTTTCTTCCAGGCAGGTGTTGCTGAGTTGACAATGGCTGATATGTGTATCGGTATGATGCTCCACGGTGGTGTGGTTGCAGCAATGGGTACATTCTTCGTATTCTCTGATTATATGAAGCCAGCTGTTCGTATCGCTGCCCTGATGCAGGTTCCTGTTAAGTTTATCTGGACTCACGATGCATTCCGCGTTGGTGAGGACGGACCTACTCACGAGCCAGTTGAGCAGGAGGCACAGATCCGCCTGATGGAGAAGTTGAAGAACCACGCTGGCAAGGACAGCGTTCGCGTATTCCGTCCTGCAGATGCTGACGAGACTACCGTTTGCTGGAAGCTTGCTATGGAGAACGTTGAGACTCCTACAGCTTTAATCTTCTCTCGCCAGGGCATCGCTAAGTTGCCAGAGGGAACAGACTATGAGCAGGCTGCCAAGGGTGCTTACATCGTAGCAGGCAGCGATGAGAATCCAGACGTTATCCTGGTAGCTAGCGGTTCTGAGGTTTCTACATTGGAGGCTGGTTGCGAGGCTTTGCGTGCTGACGGCATCAAGGTTCGCGTGGTAAGTGCTCCATCAGAGGGCTTGTTCCGCAGTCAGAGCAAGGAATATCAGGAGAGCGTATTGCCAAAGAACGCTAAGATCTTCGGTATGACTGCCGGTCTTCCTGTAACACTCCAGGGTCTCGTAGGTGCCAACGGTAAGGTTTGGGGTATGGAGAGCTTCGGTTTCTCAGCTCCTTACAAGGTACTTGATGAGAAGCTCGGTTACACAGGCGAGAACGTTTACAAGCAGGTAAAGGCTTTCTTGGCTGAAGCATAAAGTTAAGTGAAGAGTGAAGAACGAAGAGTGAAGAATTCAATGGTTTTATTTTCGGATAATCTTTTGAATCATCTTCAGCTATTCGCTCTTCACTCTCCTTTTCATATTTATCAAGTGGGGCATGTTTCGTGTTTCATGTAAGATGAATACAGAATCTTATCCCTTTAATATTTTATTAACCTGGTGAAGCGATGAAGCAGGTATGCGAGAGAAAAAGGATTTGAATTCTTCACTCTTCGTTCTTCACTTAAAAAACTTAAGTATTATGGAAGTAAAGACAGTTGGTATTGCATGCGACCATGCAGGTTTTCCATTGAAGCAGTTCGTTTTGGAATATTTGGAAAAGAAGGGTTATCCTGTTAAGGATTACGGTACTTATAGCGATGCTAGTGTAGACTATCCAGACTTTGGTCACGCTCTTGCTGAAGGCATTGAGAGCGGTGAGGTTTATCCTGGTATTGGTATTTGTGGCAGTGGTGAAGGTATTGCCATGACATTGAATAAGCATCAAGGTGTGCGTGCCGGTTTGGCATGGTGCAAGGAGATTGCTCATCTTGTTCGTCAGCATAATGATGCCAATGTTTTGGTTCTTCCTGGCCGTTTCGTTGACAACAAGACCGCTGAGACTATTCTCGACGAGTTCTTCAGCACCACATTCGAAGGTGGTCGTCATGAGCGCCGCGTTAAGAAAATCCCTGTTCAGCACTAATCCCAGTCTGAACTGAAAGGATTTTTAAAAAAGGTTTTCAAAAAAATATCGCCCTGAAATGAAACTCAACTCATTTCAGGGCGATTTGTATATATGGGGTAATTTAAAGCTTCTGCCCTTTCTGGTCGTGTGGGCTTTTTATTCCGTTACAAGAGTGAACTCAGCTCCGGAAGCATAGTCCTGACCGCTCTGTTCATTCAGTGCACGCAAACGGACGTAGCGTGCCTTGACAGGCTTTCCGAACATTACCTTCTGCAATTTGGCTGTCTTCTCGAAACTGCCCTTTGCAACAGGTTCTCCCCAAGTCTTGTTATCGTTGCTTACATAGATTTCGTAATCCTTGATGCAACCATTCAGCGAACCGTCCTGACGTGCCAGGTAAGTGAAGCCCTTGATTACCTTCTGCTTACCAGCATCGAAGTCAACCCAGTGAGGATACTTCGCCAAGGTGATGGAATACATCGTGTGCCAGATAGTTGAAGGGTCACCGTCTACCAGATAGGCAGCATCGCCCTCATCAGGCTCCTGGCTGGAAGCAAAGGCAATCTGCAAACCGGTGTTCTGCTGGTTCTGCTTCATCTGCTGCATGATGTCCTTCACCATCTTTCTGCCCGTAGCTGAAACCTTCACGAGATTTGGAAGCTCTGACTTCACGGCTGGACGGATGATGAATCCGAAGGTGGTTGGAGTGCTGCGAACCTGATCAGGAGTCAAAGGACCACCCTGTCCGCAACTTGCGCCACCCAGACCGGTAACCTTTGCATCCAGGTGCAGATGGGTTCCGCTGCTCTTTGGCAACTGATAAGGATGAGCAGCCAAGGTCAATTCCTGCTGACTCCAAGGGAGAGCCGAAGCCGACATGGTGCTGTCGGAGATGAACACCACGCCCTGCTGCTGGCTGTTGGTAACTGCGCACCAGCGAACCTCCTCGCGGTTGCCCTGTGCCTGAGGCTTAGGAAGCATAATGCCCTGCTCTGCCACCGGACTGTGGTACCAACCGATAAACTGGCTGGTTTTGCGGTCGTTATAGTTGTTCACCGGTCCACGGCCGTAGTAATCATACTGGTTCAGCTCGCTTGGCAATACCATAGAGTAACCGATGCGAGGCAGGATTACCTTAGAACGGTTGGCTCCGATGGCGCTCTGCATTTCGATGGAACCGTCCTTGTAGATGGTGTAGATCTGACGGGAAGTGAACTTCAAGTCAGCATCTGTCAGGGCGCGCTTGTTCTTCTCGAAATTGTAGCAAGACTCTGGGTCACGGTCACGGTTGCCATAGTTCACGTCGCAGCCTTCCTTGCCCAGGCTCTCCACGGTGAAGTCGAGCTTGTAGGTTCCATCCTTCTTGTTAGGAGTGCAGGTCCAGCTCTTCACCACGTGCTGCAGGTCATAGAGTCCGTTCTTGAACCATGCGTTGTGGTAACCGATTCCGGCATCGTTATCCGTAGGCGCACGGTAAGCATCCAGCTGAGGGCCATTGCCATCCTTGATGATTATCTGGTTGCCGTACTTCAGGCTGTAGATGGATCCGGTGTTCAGGTCGAAAGCCACCTGGAAGTTCTCGCCCGTGATGCTGGCACGTTTAGCAGCCTTATCCAGCTGATATTTCATCGCCTTTCCAGTCTTGGCAACTGCAGCGATAGAAGGTGCGGCAACATCAGCACCCTTCACTCTCAGCTGCTCTTCCATCTGCACATACCCCTTCTTGGCCCAAGGCATGTCCTTGCCCAGAAGGAACTGGACGGTCACGAAGTACTCGCTGTTAGCATCCAGACTTGCATAATCGTATGGCAAGGTGTAGATTCCCTTCTCGCGAGGACCTACGATGTTCTTGGCTCCCTGCAATGGCTGATTCTTTTTCACGCAGACTCCGTCCTTATAGAGCGACCATACTATCTGATAGTTCTTCAGAGGCTCGAAGTAGTTCTTGTTGAAGATTTCAATCTGTCCCTGCTTCATGTCGATTGCCTTAACGCCCACATTCTGGTAAACCTTCTTTACCTCGAAATACTGAGCCTTTGGAGTGAGGTCAGGGCGCATGATTCCGTTCATGCAGAACATTCCGTCGTTAGGCTTGTTGTCCTTTCCAAAGTCGCCTCCGTAAGCCCAGTAGGTCTTGCCGGTAGCAGGGTCCTGCTTGTCCAGAGCCTGGTCTACCCAGTCCCAGATGGCGCCACCCATGAAGAAGTTGGTGCTCTCGATAGCATCCCAGTAGTCGATGAGGTTTCCGCAGGCATTTCCCATGGAATGCGCATATTCTGAGATGTGGAACGGATACTTCAGCTTGTACTTGCCCTGAACGGCTCCCTGCACCCATGCGATGGATGGATACTGGTTGGAACCCATGTCCACGATATCGTTGTTGCGCTCATACTGAACCGGGCGACTGGTGTCGTAAGCCTTGATGGCATTGTAGCAGTCCACAAAGGTCTTGCCCGGACCAGCCTCGTTACCCAGACTCCAGATCACCACGGAAGGATGATTGACTGTAGCGTGAACCATCTCCATGTTTCTTGCGATGTGGGCGTTACGGAACTCCGGAACGTGAGAAAGACTCTGCTTGCCGTAGTAATACTCATGGCTCTCGATGTTTGCCTCGTCCTCCAGGTAAATGCCGTACTTGTCGCACAGATAGTACCAGTAAGGCGCATCCGGATAGTGGCAGTTGCGCACGTGGTTGATGTTGCCACGCTTCATCAGAAACACCTCGTGCTCCATCTGTTCGCGGCTCACGGTGTGGCCTGCCTTAACATTGTTCTCATGACGGTTCACGCCCTTCAGCTTGATAGGCTGACCGTTCAGATAATAGTATCTTCCCGCCAGTCCGAACTCATCCTTTTCTGCCGGAGTTTCCTTGATTTCCACCTTTCTGAAACCAACGAAGGTAGAGAAAGTCTGCACGGTTCTGCCCTTTCCGTCCTTCAGCTCGCCCACCAGCGTGTAGCGATGAGGTGCTTCTGCACTCCAGAGGTTCACCTTGTTGGCAGCATCCAGCGTAGCTTCGAGTTCGATTTCTCCCTTTGCGTTCAGCTTGCCAGCGAGCTTAGCCGATGCGGTTACACCGCTGAGCAGGGTGTTCTCATCAGAATAAAGGCGGTTGGCGTAGAGTGAATACTGGATAGTGTAGCCCTTGATAGCCTTCTTCGATAGATTCTGAAGCTGGGCTGTGATGTGGAGCTTGGCGTTGCTGTAGGTTTCGTCCAGGTCAGGAATTGCCTTGAAGTCTCTCACCTGCACCTGAGGCTTTGCCGTCAGCGCCACGGTACGGAAAATACCTGGCAGTCGGAACATGTCCTGGCTTTCGAGGAACGAACCGTCAGAATGGCGGTAAACCTCTACTGCCACCGTATTCTCTTCACCCTCCTTATTTAAATAAGGTGTAATATTGAATTCAGCCAGATTTCGGGAGTTCTTCGAGAATCCTACGTATTTGCCGTTGATGTAGAGATAGAAGAAGGAATCCACTCCGTCGAAGTTGAGATAGATTTCCTGTCCCTTCCAGTCGGCAGGCACGGTGAAGGTTCTGCGATAGGAGCCCACCTCGTTGCGGTTACGGTAGGTCATCCAGTCTTTTGGCGGTGTACGCATCACTCCACCCTTCCAGTCGTTCATCGGCTGCCAGGAGTGCTGGAAGATAACGCGCTGGTTGGAGTAAAGCGGATCTCCATACTTGTTCTTTCCGTCTCTCTGTAGTCCAGCCATGTTCCAGTTCATCGGCACCTTGATGTCGTCCCATTTCGAAACGTCATAGTCTGTACGGAAAAAGTCCTTTGGCCGTTCATCAGGATTCGGCGCCCAATGGAATTTCCACATTCCGTCGAGTGATTTCCAATAGGAACTGTTTTCCGGCAATACCTTTCTCGCCTCGTCAATATTTCTGAACGAGAAGAACCAGGCATGTGGCTGTAGCTTGTTAACTGCCACGGAATCAGGACTTTGCCATTCCCATCCCGTTGGTGCTTCCTGCTGTTGGTAGAAATATCCTCCCAGCACGTCGCCTGCCCAGGCAGGAGAGCAGCACAGTATTCCAGCGAATAGTATTAAATGAGTTCTTTTCATTTGTTGATTTTTGTATTAAGTTTTTCCTAGTTAGAAAGTTCCCCCATCGCCTGTATAAATCATGGCAATACGCCCTGAAAGGGCAGAAGCCCCTAGCCCAGGGCAACGCCCTGGGTATACGGGTATTCAATAAAAACGCCCTGTAAGGGCAAAAGCTTTTTAAATCGTCTGGCCTTTGAAGCTTTTGCCCTTACAGGGCGACAGGCTTGCGACCATAATTAACCCAGGGCGCTGCCCTGAGCTTAGGAGCTTCTGCCCTTTCAGGGCGTGTGGGGAAAAATGCGAAAGTTCTATAATCCTTATTTCTTGGCAACCATTGCCTTCTTTGCTGCAACTACCGCCTTCTTGTACTTGGCTGTTGCGCTCTTCACTGCCTTCGCATTGTTTGCCTTCTTGGCAGCAGCTACGGCGTCATAGAGCTTCCACAGATTATACTTGGCTGTTGCAGCCTTCTGAGCCTTGGTGTAAGCAGCGGCAGCTGCCTCGGTAGCAGCCTCGTCCTCAGGAGAAGCATACTGGTGCTTGTAACCCTGCACCTTGTTCCAGAAACCACGGGTGAAGTCTGGGAAGGCTACGGGTGCACAGTTGTTGTCCATTGAGATGGCTCCCAACTCTGCCAGTGAGCACCACTCAGCCAGGTCGTAAACGTCCATATCCAATGGCAAACCGTTCTGCAGACAGTAAACCAATCGAGAATCCATGATGAAGTCCATACCGCCGTGACCCATCTGACGGCCCAGCTCACCATACTTCTTGAGGATAGGATGATAATACTTCTTCACCAACGCTTCCTTCTGCTCCTTGTTCATGAATCCGTGAGCATTGAGGTTGTCCATCTGAGGAGCACCTGTACCCTTCAAAGCATCACCAGAGAGAGCAAACTCCTCGGTAGGATACTTGGTAGCATAACCCTTGGTTCCGGTCAACTTGAACAATCGGTTGTATGGCTGAGGAGTCATCACGTTGTGCTGAATCTCCACTACCTTACCCTTGGCTGTACGCATCAAGGTAGTAGTGTGGTCGCCATTGCGGAACTCCTTGCACTCCTTGCCGCTCTTCTTTGAAACCCAGTCCTTGCCTACGAATGATTCCGTATCCATTGCAACCAATGTTGTGAAGCGGTCGCCACGGTGGATGTTCAGACACTGAGCCACAGGACCCAAGCCGTGAGTAGGATAAACGTCACCACGGTTCTCCATGTTGTACTTCATGCGCCAGTGCAGATTGTCCTTGTCATTGTCATTAGGATCCTGCCAGTAAGCATTCCAGAAGTCCTCCAGGCAGTGGATGTAAGCACCCTCAGCACGGATGATGTTTCCGAAAACACCGTCCTGCGCCATAGCCAGGGCGTTCATCTCATAATAGTCATAGCAGCAGTTCTCCAGAATGAAGCAATGCTGACGTGTCTTCTCGCTGAGGTCAATCAGGCTCCAGCACTGTTCCAGGTTCATTGCACTAGGCACCTCGATGGCAGTATGCTTGCCGTTCTCCATCGCCATCTTAGCCACTGGGAAATGGTGATTCCAGTCGGCAGCGATGTAAACCAGGTCGATGTCCTTGCGCTTGCACAACTCCTCGTAGCCCTTGGCTCCGCTGTAGATGTCGGCAGGCTTCAATCCCTGCTTGCGGAGATACTCCTGAGATTTCTCGGCTCTAGCCTCTTCATAATCACAAAGGGCAACGATTTCTACACCAGGAATGTGGCAGAAACGCATCACAGCCCATGGACCACGCATTCCCAGACCCACAAAGCCCACACGTACTGTCTGCAACTTTGGAGCCTTCAAACCCAATACGTTCTCCTGTCCGGCAGGACGCTCAGGTGTGTCAACTACGATTGTACCCTTGTCCCAATGCCATTTAGTACTTGGTGACAAAGACTGTGCGCCAGCTGTCAGAGAAAATGCAGCCAAAGACGCAATCAAAAAACTCTTAATTTTCATCCCTAAATTCTGCGACACAGTTAGTTAGCAATATTATTATATTAGGTACAGAGCATCTGAAAAGCCCCAGTTTATCATCTCAGATGTTCCGTCTGTCTTTGTGTCGCATTAAGAGACAAGGCAAAAATCTGAATGACAGTACAAAATTACAAATAATTTCTGAAACCACAAACTTTTTTTATAGATTTTTTATGAATTAATAGGTGATAAAGCAATTATTTAAAAATGTAGACGTTTATAAAGCTGACCAACCAGTCGAAGTTGGAAGGGCAAAAGCTTTATAAAAAACGAGTTTTTAAGAAATAGTTGAAAAAAAATTTGGTAGTTCCAAGAAAAAGTATTACCTTTGCAGCCGCAAACAAGAAAAAGGACTAAGGAAAATGGTTCCGTAGCTCAGTTGGATTAGAGCAACAGCCTTCTAAGCTGTGGGTCTTGGGTTCGAACCCCAACGGAATCACTCAGTTTTAGTTTTTTTAGGAGACTCTCTGAAGAGTCATGGTTGTTATGAATACAGTCGTAAGTTTTATTACTTGCGGCTGTATTTTTTTATAAACAACTGTCTGGACCATTTACTCGCACTCAACGGCCGAAGGGAAAGGACGTATGGTGCCTAAGAGGGTACTCAGTACTCAGTATTCAGTTTTTTTCGCGATAGTTATCCTTTATGCAGTTATAAACTATAAGTAATTATTTTATATTATATATTATTATATATATAA
>NZ_JBNPLT010000024.1:0-56974 GCF_050313615.1 Prevotella sp. SGI.167
GGGGGGGGATTTTTCGGCATTTTAGTTAACAGACCTTAAATCAAAGAAATTTTTTCTGTTTTTGTAAGCCAATAAGAGAAATTTTGGCTATATTTGCAGCAGGAAATAACATCGAGATGAAATTGCAGCAATAATGAAATTAGCTTTTCTGTCTAAAATCATTAGACAAATAATATAGAACAGTAAATATAAAAGACGCTGATAGATGAACATCAACAGAAGATTGAGCATGTGGCTCCTTCTTGCTTTTATTCTAACGACTACTCCTATTTCGGCACAAGATTGGCGATTGAAGACCAACCTAGCCTATTGGGCAACAACTACGCCCAATATAGGAGCAGAGAAAAAGATTTCAGACCAATGGTCAATAAACTTCTCCACTGGATGGAACCCATTTACTTTTAGCAAGAACAAGAAACTGAAGCACATTGCTTTACAAACAGAAGTACGCCGTTGGCTCGACAGTCCTTTTTTAGGGCATTTTCTTGGAGCCAACCTACTCTACTCTCATTACAATGTGGGCAGGGTACATTTCCCTTTTGGCCTTTTTCCGAAGGTCAAGAATCACCGATTTCAAGGCGACCTAGGAGCCATTGGCTTCGTCTATGGCTATGACTGGCAGCTCGACAAGAGCAACCGTTGGAACCTGGAGGCAGCCATTGGCTTAGGAGTGGGAATAACACATTATACCAAATATAATTGTGAGAAATGTGCCAGTGCCATCGAGAAGAAGACGAAAGTTTTCGTCATGCCTACCAAGTTGGCAGTCTCTCTGGTTTACAACTTGGGCACAAAAGATACGGACAAGCCAAATTAGAATAAAAAATAGTAATAATATATTTAAATCAATTTTAGATTATGAAGAAAGTGAAGTTTTTCGGCTTAGCAGGAATCATTCTTCTTGCAAGCGGAGCAGGTTTCTCTTCCTGCTCATCAGATTCAGCAGACTCTACGGGCGGTATAGGTGTGGCAGGACAGGTTGTTAAGACCCAGTTCTACCTGAACATTCCTTATGCAGGAAATGAAAAGGGTGGAAATGCCAGAGTTTCAACGAGAATGAGTGATGTAAACACGCAGCACAATAATAATTTCTTGGGATTACAGGATATGCAAATGTATGCTTTTGAAGGAGAAGCAGCAGGTATTACCTCTACTTCAACCAAGTCTATAACATTGGGTACTAGCGGTAATGCGCCTAGCAAGGACGACATTAGTACTAGCACAACTTCCTGGCGCAGCATTTATCGTGACATTGAGATTCCTTTGCGTACAAAAAGTTTAATTTTGTATGCTAAAGCATCAAGAGCAACTACAACAGGCTCCAGCAATACAAAAAACGAATTTCAAGCTGGCAGTTTGACAAATCCTTATGAAACTCCTAATGATGTGACAACATTATCAAGTTTAAATTTCAGCTTAAACCAGATTTACAAAACCGACAATTTTACAAGCGATGGTTCTGTCATTTTGGAGGCTTTGAATACTGTTGCACAGACAAAAATTACGCCTACAGAAGGAACAGAACTTGAATGGGCTAACGTAGGCACATCAAACATCGGAACAGCGAATGAAAGAGATGCTTTGCAGGAGCGATATAATAATTTTATCAGTGCAACTGCAGGCTCTGCAAATTCAGTTCGCCTTCTCATCACGGATTTAAAGAATGTCATCACCGGTAGCGGACTCGAGAATGACCAAGCTATGGCAAACCAGATTGTTACCAATTGCAAAACAGCGTTAGACAAATTAACATCTAAAACATTCCCTCGAGATTTAAATCTGCCAGATGGCGTAGCACAGGTAAGATGGGACGGCAATAGTAAAGAATTTAACTTTGTCGCAGCAACTGGTGTGAGCGTTGGAACAACAGTAGCTAATACCGGCAACAACATCAACTTTACAGAAATAACCTATCCTGCAGAACTGGCATATTTTGTAAGCTCTCCTGTCAAGACTTCTGAAAATGAAATCACAGCAGCTAGCAAATTGCCAAGCTATCAAGATTGGGTATCAGATACATACACATGGGAAGGTTATGACGATGAGGTAAAGCACAGAACTCGTTTCGTAGCTTTGAAAAAACCTCTCCAATACGGAGTTGCGTGTTTACAATCTAAAGTAAGTTGCAAAACTGCAGCATTAGCAGACAATGCACAAAAATTTGGTTTTAAGACTGACAACACAATTAATGTAAATAGTACCAAAGACTTTAAAGTTACAGGA
Source organism: Prevotella sp. SGI.167 (assembly GCF_050313615.1). Classification (NCBI taxonomy): domain Bacteria; kingdom Pseudomonadati; phylum Bacteroidota; class Bacteroidia; order Bacteroidales; family Prevotellaceae; genus Prevotella; species Prevotella sp. SGI.167. The sequence goes on from NZ_JBNPLT010000024.1 coordinate 2,224, forward strand.
ATTTTAATAGGCGGTCAACCATTAAGTGTTGCATGGAATTTCGAGCCAGCGTCAACTGTTAACACCAATGATTTCAAATACACTATTTATGATCAACATGTTGATTATGGCAACAATGTAAATACTACAGGAACATCAAATAACTATACTTTAGTTTTTGACAATAAGGATGCTCACAATAATAGTAAAGTATATGTTACGATAGAGCTGGAAAATAAAGTTGAGAATTTCTATGGTGCAGAAGGTTTGATACCTATAGGTAGTAAGTTCTATTTAGTAGGAGAATTAGACCCAAGCAACACAACTACAGCATCAAAACCAACTGGTGAGGCAATTGACCGTGTATTCGTTAAGGATCACACTACTTTTGCCAACTTTACCATCAATGACTTGAAGAACGCATACAACCATATCCCTGATATGCGTACATCAAAGATCAACGTTGGTCTCGCAGTAGATCTTTCATGGAAGGCAGGCATCGAATTCAATGTAGAATTGTAAGAAAAAGATAATGAAGGATACCCTTCAAAAAACTGAAGGAACTGAAGGATAGGATACACTGAAGGAACTGAAGGATGAAATTAAAAAATCATTTTTATATGCAGCGTAGAGCAAAATAGAGGTAATTATGTGATTATCAGAATAATAACCGATTATTATACCATACGTTAAAATGGCATTTTTAGTAGGATATTATTATGTTTGAAAACTGCCTTCAGTTCCTTCAGCCCCAAAATCTGTCCAAACGGTTTGCTTTTTAACAGAAATTACACATTCTGTGATACCCATCCTTCAGAACCTTCAGTTTTCACGATTCTCTCCTTCAAAAATACTGCATTTTTGGGGTTTCAAATATTTTTACCACACTCCTGCAGGGAAATATGAAGCAGAGAAAAGGATTTATCTTACTGAGATAATTTTCTATCTTACAGAGATATTTTTTTATTTCATAGAGATAATTTCCTATCTTACAGAGATACTGGACAGAACTACTCCCAATAAGGGAGACATACAGATTATGAAATTAAAAACTCGGAAAGAACAATGAAGATTCGATATAGAATGTTTCTGATAGCTATGATGATGACAGGCATCGCCTTCGGATTGTCTTCTTGTATCGATGAAGACATGAGCAAGTGCGGCAAAGACTATAAGATAAGGTATAACCTGGTACTCAATACGCAGATTAATACCATCATCGACATGGATCTGAATCTCATCACCGAACAGGAAATAGCAGAGAGACTGAAACAGGCGCTCAGCAAGGTCTTCACCGACCATGCCAACGACAACGACCTCTCCTTCTTCGTAGGCGAAGACCTCTTTCACCACGAGGCAAACAAAATGGGTACCAACTCGGTATCCTATACCATCTATCTGCCCCGCAACAACTATAAGAATCTCTCCCTCGCCAATACCGGCAGTGCAGACAACGTACAGATTACAGGAGCCAACACCTGTAAGACGCTCGCCCTGCAGCAAGAGCAGAAAGATACCATCAACAGCCATAACATCGGATTGTTCTCTTCCCGTTTCACCATCAACGAAAACGACTTTGAGCACGACCTGTATACCACCCTCTATATGGCAAACTGTGCTGCGGTGGTGGTCATCGACCAGAGTAAGGTGCAGCCTACCAGACTCTGGGGATTTGTAGAAGGCATGGCAACCCAGTTCCAGGTGAACGACAGTCTCTACACCTCAACCCGGAATACCATGGTGAGAGCCAACCGACTCAACGAAGGCATGACAACCTATTCCATCCCTTCTCACGATGCCCTCTATACGGTCAGTTTCCCCAGCACCCAATCAGAATGGCGCTACCACGTCATCACCCAGATAAACGGTAAATATACCGAAACCATCTTCACGATGAACGAACCACTGAAGGCCGGCAAGCTTAAGATTATCAAGACCCGACTGAAGGAAGACGGTTCGCTCTCTACCAGTAACACCGCTGTAGGCGTAAGTGTGAAACTCGACTGGAAACCGGGAGGAAGCCACGACATTGACATTTAAGTGAAGAGTGAAGAACGAAGAGTGAAGAAACAACGTTCGGCGGCCGAAGGGCAAGCCAATTCAACGGCTATAAAGATTTGATACATGAATCATATTACGAAATACATATTTGCGATACTATCGCTTATCATGCTGGCAGGATGCAGCGAGAAGGACGAGGTGAGACCGATGGATACGTTGGCACCCATCTCGCTCACCCTATCTGTGCCTGCCGATAAGACAAACACACGCGTCGGAGACCCGGGAGCAGACACCAACGACAAGGTAGACTGGGACCGGCTCACCATCATCGTTGCCTATAAGGAAAAGGCCCAAGGCGACGAAATCATAGATGGAGCACCCCAGAAAATGGTATATTACGACACCTATACCAAAGAAGAATTCGACCGGGGAACCCTCGTCACCCATCCCACCTCAACCCTTTCAGGACCTGATGCCAACGGCTTTCGCACCTATACGATGTATCTGCCGTTAGGCACCTGTTGCGTTTATGGGGTTACCTATAGTAGCGGACAAGGACTGAATCTGGAGGAGATGCTAGACGGCATCGCAAAAGACGGACAAGACCATAACTCAGACATTTATGATTTACAGATTAGCAACGACTATGCTCATAAAAACGGAGCCATCGACATAGCCAAGTTTATCAGCGTAGCCACAGGCTATGCACTCAAGCTAGACCCTAAGACGCAAATTCTCACCAATGACAGAGATATAAAAGTAGAAAAAAACATCAATGCCAATATCAACACCAAGCAATACTGGCGCATGGTACTGGGCAGACTGGCTGCCAAGATTGACATCCAATGGGATGCCAAGGGAGCCTACGAGAAAGACAAGGATGGAAATCTGAAATATACCAACGTGAAAGTAAGCCAGTTTACTTATCACGGAGCATCGGCAGATGCAGAATCTTCCATTTCCGGTTCAGGAAAAGGAAGACTCTTCCCTACCCTTTACCACCAAGAAGTATCTTCCAGGACTTCGGTAAGCGGTCACACAATCTTTGTGAACACCTCGGAAATCAGCAAGCGTAACGGAAGAGTATATCATTATACCTTCCCAGACGGAGCCATTCCTCCTCGCCTCACCTTCCTGCTTGATACTGAGAAAGATGGAACGAAAAAGCCATACAACGTGACATTTGACATGAGCAATCTGAAAGATGGCTTTATCCCAGCTCGCTGGTACAAGATCAATGTAAAAATATCGGGCACTCAGCTCAAACGGGAGCAAAATATCACGATCAACAATTTCAACATATAAAACTCTTTTCAGCATGAGAATACAACATACGACATACAGGAAAATCATAGCAGTCCTCATCCTCCTGGGTTGCACCTGCCAGCTGTCAGCACAAGGCAAGACCTATCATGTAAAAGCAGATTCCGAGAAAACTGCATCCGGCAACGACGGTTTATCGTGGGATAAGGCAATCACCCTGACAGAGGCGCTGAATAAAGCCAAGGCTGGCGATGAAATCTGGGTGAAAGGCTACGAGGATATTACCGGTCACATCTACAAGGCACCGGAGGGAGGCTTCGTTCTCCCTTCGGGCGTTGCCATGTATGGAGGTTTTGCAGGAGATGAAAACAACAAGAACGATCTCCCTACGGGCAGACACAAATATCAGATGAAGTATCAGACGGCTCTGGTGGGCGACATCGATACCAACGACAAGGCGAGCCAGCAGCTGATTATCTATCCAGAGAACACCACCCGCACCGACAATGCCACCCATGTGCTGACCCTCCAGATGGGCGTAACACATGACAACACCAACGAAGGCAACAAGCCAACTATAGTTTCCGGTTTCCTCATCGCAGCAGGTAATGCCAAGGGAGAGAACACTTCTGCAAATGGCAGAGGCGGCGGCATCTACGTGGTGAACAACAGCAACGACAACAATGCCGGCAGCCGTTACTTCCGTATTTCGCAATGTAACTTTGCGAACAACTACGGCATGCGCGGAGGTGCCATATATGTAGATAATTCCTGCACCAACCAGCTGTCAGCCATCAGCTACTGCAGCATTTTTAATAATGTGGCAGGCAAGCGAGGCTCCAGCGAAAACGAAGGTGGCGGTATGTGGATAGACGGAACAGCCACCGTCTATAACTGCAACATCAACAACAATACGAACGGCGGTATCCGACTTTCGAACACATCGAAAATCGTCAACTGTTCTGTTATTGCCAACACCGTATCAGCCGCAGACCTGACCACAGACGGGGCTTCAAACAGCAATGGCGGCGGAGCAGTTTACAACACCGTGCTATGGCATTCCACTGCACTCAGCAAGCAAGACAGCCGTCCTGCCTTCTATTCCTGTGCATTTCCGGAAGTAGAGGTAACCGATTCCAAGGCCAACACCGACGCAAACGGGAACGTAAGGATCAGCAAAGAGAACCACGGCATTGAGCCAGCCCCTTGGTTCAAGCAGATTGCCGTAACCCAGGGTTACGACTTCTCGTTCAGCAGTAACCTGAAGCAATTATACAGCACCGCCTTCACTTTTGAGGAAACCTCTGCCCTTTTGAACAAGGGAAATCTGGAATACTATAAAAATCTTGTAGTTGATGCAACCCTGGAAACTACCTCTACCGACATCATGGGTAGAACACGCTACCAGAATCAGGACAACACCATCGACATCGGCGCCTACGAGTATGCCCGAATGAAGCCAGGACGCATCAGATACGTGAAGCCCCAGAAAGAGGGACTTGGCGACGGATCATCATGGAAAAATGCCACGGACGATATCCAGTGGGCCATCAACAATTTGGCAGAAAAGGCACCAGGCGAGAAAGGCGAAGTCTGGGTAGCAGCCGGAACCTATGTAGTAAAAGACCGTATCATTGCTAATGATGCCTCTGCACCGGTATCCCTACTGATGAAGAATGGCATCAGCGTTTATGGCTCCTTCAAGGGAACAGAGGAAAGACGTTCCGAGCGCATTGAGGACTCCAAGAATTTAAAGCCATGGGGCTGGAATCAGGAATCCATCATCAGGGGTGCGGAATTCAAGGGAAGCGATGATGCCAACTGGAATAATAATGACGAAGCCTGGAACATAAAGAACAGCGGTTCCTACCATGTGGTATGGTTTGCTCCCCTGCCTGAAGAAAAAGCCTTTACCGACGAAGTATATCTGGAAGGTTTCACCATTGAGGGAGGTAAATATAACGAAACGAACGCAACCCAATACGCCCCAGACTGTGGTGCTGGCGTTTATATCAACGACCCGTCAGCCCGAATGCGCTACTGCACCGTGAGATTCTGCAACCCGGGCATGAAAGAAAGCGGAACCATCAAGCCTCGTGGCGGCGGCATCTACTGCAAAAACGGACAGACGGAAGGTAACCTGGTATACGACTGCTCGGCTTACCAGGGCGGAGGCATCTATATTGACGAAGCCGGCTTCATCACCCGAAGTATGGTAACCAACTGTTCTGCCTATCAGGGAGCAGGTGTTTATCTGAAGGGTGACGCTAGCAACCCAGAGAAAGCCTATTATCAGATTCTTGCCACCTCGGTAATCAGTAACAATACCAGTACCCGAAATGGTGCTGTGTATCTGGATGGTCACGGACTGGTGATTAACAACACCATCGTCAACAACTATACCAACAACACCAAGGATCCTGCTGACGAGCTGTCATCCAATACGGGTGGTGTGTATATCAAGGAAAAAGGTCTTCTTGCCAACAACGTCATCTGGAACAACTCGCTGCTCCGGCACAAGTCTGGCACCAGCAACTCTGCGTCCATGGCACAGATTTATGCAGCCAACCCATCAGAAGAGACCGTACAGTTCTACAACAACGCCATCTCGGATGTAAATGCAGCCAAATGGACCAGCACCTATCAGAGCGGAACCATCTCCATCAACACGAATTACTCGGGCAAGGGATTCGTGATGGGCAAGGAAGCACCTTACAACACGGAGGAAGCCTTCAACGAAAAACGTGGCGTTCTTACAGACATGAAGACGGTGAACTATTACTGGGAAACATTGACAGGTAGCCGACTGCGCAACGTGGGTATCAGCTATGCTCTCCTACCATCTTCCTACCTGTATCAGCCAAAAATAGACCTGAACGGAAAAGCTATCAGTTCGGTTCCGTCAGCAGGAGCCTATATGGCTGACAACCACGACCTTGTATTTGAAAAGAATGACAGCAAGAAACGCCTGCGCATCTACTTTGACCGTTCACGAGAACTGGTGGACGGAACAGGAGAGTCGTGGGAAAAGAGCTATACCTCAACATCTGCAGATGAAGTACTCGGTTATCTTGCCGACATCAAGGCTGGGGACAATATCAAGGTAGTTACCAAGGACAATACTACACCAGAGGATTTCACTATTGAGAAGAACAGCGGATGGGAGTTTGAAATCTGCGGTCGTGAGGGTATCTTCGAACCGAAGATTGCCTACACGTTCGAGGAAACAGATGCCAGGTCATGCACCTTTAACATTCAACCTTGCGTACTCCCAATTACCGTGTATGGCGGTTATCCGGAATATTCAGAGAATCCGAATCCGAAGGATGAAGACCGCGACCCTATCAAATACCGCACCGAGCTGAACGGAAACCTGAACGGTTCAGAACTCAACGAGGGTCTCTACCATCTGGTCCGCATCGAAGCGGGTGCCAACATCACCATCGACGGCTATGCCTTTACCCATGCATACGCTGCCGGTACTGCCTACATGCCTTATGGTGGCGGCGTGCTGATAGGCAGCATGGACCAGAGCAGCCAAGCAACTACCGTAAAGCTGAAGAATTGCATCTTTGAGAACAACACGGCGACAGATGGCGGTGCTATCGCTACCATGCCAGATGCTGTGAATGTGAAATTGGAACTGGAAAACTGCGTCATCAATAACAATACGAGCAAGGATCCGCTTAATCCAAATCCTTCGGGGCTGCCTTCCATCATCTATCTGAACAAAAGCCAAGGCAGCAACAACACTCTCACACTCAACCATGTAAGCATCATCAACAATGAGGGAGTAGCGCCAGATGACGACCTTGTGAAGGCTACCTCGTATGCTGTAGGAAACAAACTGAACATCAACGGCACATGGGATGATTCGAAATGCAAGAACAGCAGCATGGATATCAACACTCTGGGAAAAGACGGAGCCAAGAACTTCAGCAACCCAACCAATGAAGTGGGTGCCAGAATGAGCGGCAACGTTTATTACGGAGGCTATTCATCCTTCCGTCCGTTGACCAGTTCTGCAGAGGCTGGTGCAATCATCAACAGTGCCCAAGAAAGCGATGCTACCGCAACAGCCAAGGACATCACCGGCGAAGACCGCAACCTTGGTGGTGCTCCTGACCTGGGTGCATACGAAGCTCTCCTGCCAAAAGCAGGAAAGATTATCTACGTGCGTTCGTACAACCAGAATTATGATAGCAGCAACGATGCCAACTATGATGACCAGGACGGCAACCCGAACTTCAATCTTCTGAAAAAACCAGATACCGAATATGACGGAAGCAGCTGGGACAAGGCTATCATCGGCAACGCCATGTGTGATAATACAAAGGCAAGAAACGGCAATGATTTCTATGTAAAGCAGAGTGACAATACGCTGCTTAGCACCACTATTGACAATACGGATTATAGTCAAGCTAAAGGCAAGTATCGTTCTAAGACAGATTCTTACGGTAAATTCTGGACAAACTCTGGCAATGAGGAAAAGCAGTCTCTCTCTGGCTGGGGATTATATAATAAAATCACCAACAACAGAGAGGAACGTTACATCAGCGGTCTGCAATACGCTGTGGAAAGAGCGGCAGAGTTGAATAAGGATATCAAAGACAAGAAAGACCGGGTTGTAGTTTGGGTAGGTGCAGGCATCTATACAGACTACAAAGGCTTTGTTGTCAGAGACAAGGTGGAAGTAATAGGCGGTTTCCCATACAAAGGCTATCCTGGAGAAGACGACCGTCATCCGCTGCTGTCACAATACGTGCCGGCACGCAAGGAATACGAGAATCTGGACAAGACCAAATATGAGACCATTCTACAAATCAGAAAGGAATCGCCTGTATACTTCACAGACAGCAGCAAGGAAATGTGGTATCAGGAGAACAAACCTTCTGATGGCTCTAAATATGACTTTACAAAAAAAAAGTTGATGGACAGTAGAAATACAGAGCGCCATTATGTACTGTATCAGCCAGACGTATGCCTTCCTACCTGGTCACCATCGGGTAATGGAAACGCCTCACGTACCGACGGTAATGCTGTACGCTATAAAGAACCTTTAAAAGACGATAAAAACTACGTGGATTACGAGCATGCCAAATGGGATGGCTTCTCTGTACGTCACGGTTACATCATCAACTATCCTGATGCCAATCGTGACGGAGGAGCTGGTGTGCGTGTATTCCGAGGAGTAGAACTGGAAAACCTTATCATCGTCAACAACTTCAACCATGGCAGTCGCGTGCGTGGTGGCGGTTTGTATATGGACGGCGAGAACAGTAAGATTTCGAACAGTTACCTGCTGAGAAACCTGAGTTATACCAACAGCAATACCAACAGCAGTGAAAGTTATGGAGGCGGAGCCTATATGATTCAAGGCACCGGCTACAACCTTGTGGTGGCAAACAACCGTTGCTATAACGACAATAACAGAGGAAGCTGTCGTGGCGGAGGTATCTTCCTGGAGAGTGCCAAGTTCTACAACAATACCATCGCCTACAATATGGCGCAAGACGGAACCGGCATCTATCACTGGCAGGATGACAAAACCGGAGTTGCATCGCAGCTTTCACTCTACAACTGTATCATCTATGATAATTATAACAACGGCAAGCAGATTACAGATCAGGTGATCTCTGCGGCAAAGGACAAAATGAATCCATCTCACAACTGCTACATGAACAGTAGTGAGAACAGTAGTGACAGCAATAGTAAATTCAAGGAAAGCGATGGCAATTTCACTGGCACAGATTTGGCTTTCCCATTTGAGGACAAGACCTACGAAAATGGAAAAGACGGACTTTTCCGCTTCCGCAATGCCCGATTAAAGAATAACTTCCGCCTGAACGAGGCTGATGGTTTAGCAGGTAACAAGTGTCTGAATGGTGGAACCACAAATGTAGGAAATGGAATCATCCTTCCGGAAACCGATATGGACTATACCAACCGAATCAAGGACTGCGCCATTGATATCGGTGCCTATGAGGCTGATAATACGACCAATATCGCGCCACAGGAAAAGACAAACAGCGCAAATATTAAAGATTACATTTATTATGTAACCCAAAACGGATGGGGAAACAGAAGTGGAGACAGTCCGGAAAACGCTGCCTGTGCTGACAAGCTGCAGGATGTGCTGACTGCTGCGGGCAAGAAATTTAAAACAGCGAACCAGGGCATCACAGATAGCAACCTAAAGCATCAGGTGTTTGTAAAAGTGGCAGGGTATCAGGCTGATGAAACCGGAAAGCGCTTTACTTATCATGCCAATACGCTGGCAGACCCTAGCGATCCGCAGAGCTATACCTTCCTGATTCCTAACGGAGTATGCCTGATGGGTGGCTACTATGAGGGTGACCAGGAAGGAGGAAAGCTGAAAGCTGGAACCTATAATTGGGATAATGACAACCGCGACTGTATCAGCTCATACCAGACGGTATTAAGCGCGAAGACCGAAATAAAAGAAGGTTCTGCCGTTAACCAGGAGGTGAACGGCTACCACACCGTGTGCTTCGGTAAATGGCCTACGGGCGACTATGACGAGTACAACACTTCTGCCCTGACAGAGAATACCATCATAGATGGCTGTCGCCTGATTGATGGTAACGCTAGCGACAAGTCGGGCTTCAAGAGTATGGGTGGTGCAGCCATTGTACCAAGAATGGCACATGTACGCAACTGTGAGATTTCCGACTGTCAGGCTACCCAAGGCGGTGCTCTCATGTTGCTGAAAGGTAGCATCGTAAGCGGTAGTGTCATCGTAAGAAACAAGGCACAGAAAGGTGGTGCCATCTATGCGCTCCGTTCCAACGATAAGAACGAAGACACCAATTACTACCATGCCTACGTCATCTCATGCACCATTGCCAGAAACGAGGCGACCATTGGTGGCGGAATCTACCAGGAGGAGAACTCCCTGATTGGCGGTAACTCCGTGATATGGGGAAATTCGGCACAGACCGATAACAACATCAGCGGTGATGTGAACTATCAGTCTCACGACTTTCTGCAGGGAATCGGAAAATATTCGGAAGAATTATTCTATCCATACAACTATTGTTTTGTAGAGAAGATGGCGTTGCCAGCCAACAGAATGAATACGGAAATGACCAGCGACCTGGACAGTTACTTCAACGACAACAAAATCTTCAAGCCTCGTGCCTATTCACCATTGATTGGTAACGGAGTTGAGAAAGAATACGTCAATGCATGGAAGAATTATGGTATCAGCAGCTACGACATTACCGGTAAGGAAAGAAACATGACCAAGCAACAGACAGCAGGTGCATACACATCTGATCTGCCTGAGTTTGATAATACCAAGCTTCTGAAGCGCCTGTTCGTTTCTCAGACAGGTGGTGAGATTGTAACAGAAGAAGAGAAGGCAAAGTATTATGGCCGCTCCTTCCTGACTCCTTTCAACAGTCTCGAAGCAGCCCTCGATTACATCAATGAGGCACGAGAAAAGAAAGTGGCTGATGATAATACCCACTTCGAGATTCTGATGACAGGTGGAACCTACAAGCCGAGCAAGATGCGACAGAATAAAGACCTTTCGCCAGAGCAAAACACGATAGACCGCCGCTTGCAGAGCTTCACCATCCCTGTGAACGTAGATATCTTCGGCAGTTTCTCGAAAGATGACCTGTATTCTTCTACTCCTGTTGATCCTGCTACGGGAAAAGAAACTGAAGATAAGTTTACAAGCTTTGGAGGTAAGACTTTGACTCCAGATGAAGCCATCAAAGATATTCTGGCAAAACGCAACAAGGACTACATGACCGACAACAATAAGAACGGATTGATAGAGCCATGGGAGTTCCAGAATCCTACGATTCTTTCCGGTGACATCAAGGCATCGGAAAAGGAACGTAATGTATATCATGTAGTCTACAGCAATGCGGGATCAACTAATACTTCGACTACATCGAACAACGAAGTCGTATTAGACGGTATTACCATCATGAATGGTGAGACCATGACAAAACTGAAGACTGAAGAAGGAGGAACTAACGAAGTTGCCGAGATTGGTCGAGGAGGCGGTATCTACACCAACCGCGTGAACTATACATTGAACCGTTGCCGACTGATTAAAAACTCCGGTCTGCATGGCGGAGCTGTCTATGTAAACAATGCAAGTCTAGACATCATCGGCAGTACAATCAGCGGCAACAGTAACGTATCAGAAAAGGCAAGTCAGGATGAAGTCACCGAACCAGGTAAGGGTGGAGCCATCTATCTCTATCTCACAGATTCAGAGAATGGAAACCTGCATATCGTCAACTCGCTCTTAGCCAACAATGATGTAACTTGTGGCAGATATACGGGCACACAAAATTCACAAGGCGGAGCCATCTACATCCGTAGAGCAAACTATGCCGGCAGTATGGCTGCGGGCTATCAGGATGCCTACATCGTAAACAGCCTCATCGTGAACAACAAGGCAAAGGAAGACGGAGCCATCCATGTGGAGAACGAGGTGCCAAGCGGTACGATTACACCTATATTATATAATACCGCCATTTGGGGTAATGAATCTACAGATAATAGTGTACTCCTCCAAAGAGAGCACATGCGCAACTGCGCCTGGGATAAATTACCTGCTTCTACAGTTTCTCCAGCAACGGATGGCAACATCAAGCTGAACAAGGAGAATATCGCATCGGATGGTCCACGTTTCACAGAGCCTACAACCACAAAGGGTTACGAAGGCTATAAACCGGATGCAAAATGGAATCCTCAGGCTATCTCTGTGCTTACAGATGCAGGTGACGGAAAGAAGGATGCAAACGATGCAAACGAGGAAGGTAAATATAAGAACTGGTGGAGTATGCACAATACTCGCCTTGAGAAATATGGTTATCCATCTGAGTACATCCGTTCTGCCAGTGGCTCCAAGAAATACGACAGATACGTTGGTCCGAAAGACGAGAATGGCAATGTAGCAGAAAAGCCTATCGACATTGGTATGTATGAATTCCAGTATGTATTCACGTTTACAGACTTTGAAAAGGTTTATATCGGTACGGAAGAGAAAGGAAATGGCGATGGTAGCAGTTGGGATAACCAAAGCACCGACCTTCGTGGTGCCATCATTGCCATGGCTAACCCTTCTGGTAACAAATTTTCAGGTACTACAATCAACAACAACAGAAAAGTGTTTGTACGTGGAGGTACCTATTATTCGCCAACCTACTCTAGCGGTGATGCCTTCTCTCTCATTGTAAACAAAGCCGACAAAGCTAAATATATAGAATCAATAGAACTTGTGGGTGGTTGTACAGGCTCGAAAAATGCTGACGGTACAGAGGTGCAAGACTTTAGCAAACCTTCGGTACTCATAGAGAACCCTGCCAAGGCGGGCGAAACCACAAACTTGCTCAATATCGAAACGAATGGTAAGCCGGTAACTATTTCCGGTTTCACATTCCAGAACCAGAGTGGCGTGGGAGTAAAGGCGAAGGTTAACAATGATCAAGCCGGAACGGGAAAAGAAATGGTTATTCATCACTGTTCCTTCCGACATAATAAAGGCATAGCGTTAGACATCGATAATACTGCCAAATTAGGTACACGAATGTGGAATATCCTCTTTGCTGATGGAGAGAATGATGCCATTAGACTTAATGATTCACAGAGCATGCATTTTGTAAATGTTACCTTTGTAAAAAACAGACTTAAGGCAATTGATGGCACAGCTAGCGTCTATAACTCATTAGCATGGCTGAATGGAGAAAATTCCATTAAGGAAGGAGGAGATAGAAACAATGTAGTTTTCCCAAATGATGTAGCAAATGGAGATGTATTAAAAGGACCAAACTTTGTTGATCCTGAAAAAGAGGATTACAGAATACGACCAAGCCTACTCCTGCTTGACAAAGGTAGCAATACTAAATATATTGATAAGACCGGTCTTAAGAAAGAATCGACTGTTGCAGAGACCTTTGCCAAAGAAAAGGACTTAGGCAATACTGCCCGTCTGATTGGCGACAACATCGATATCGGTGCATACGAGTGCGACACGAAGTTGCGGGATATTATCTATGTAAAAGAAGGTTCTGCTGTTGCAGGAACAGGTGAAAGCTGGGATAACCCAACCAACGACCTGCAAGGCGCCATTAACCTGGCTGAGCTTTATGCCAACAAGAATGCAGGTAAATATGGCTACGTCTTCGTAGATAGGAACCTGAAGGCTGATAACGTGAACATCAGCATGCCAGGCGTCAAGATGTTTGGTTCAATGCACGAAGAAAAAAGTTCTGAAACAGAACCAGATGCTATCGTGAAGGATCTCCTTACTCAGAGAAAAGGAATCATCGAGTCTGCCAGTCAGTCTACCATCAATGGACTGACACTCAACAGCGGAACTACAGATACCAGAATGTGTATTGTAGATGGTTTCAAGGTTTCGGGCAACGTCAGTCTCCAAGGCAACAGCATGCTCTCCACCTCTATCCTCGATGCAAATGCAAAGGTAACAGGCGATGCAAGTGGTTGGCTCTACAACAGTCTGGCATTAGGAAGCGTGGAGAATGTGAAGACCGTCAATGTAACTGCTTCTGGCGAATTACCATCACCAGATGGTAGTGCTGCCAACAGAGCATCTGTAACCACCGATAATAAATATGTGAAAGATGAATACTGGAAGTACCAGCTTGACGAGACTTCAAAAGACATCAATGCCAATGCAGACACAACAACAACCAACGAATGCATCGTCAAGGTGATGCACAGCCATGACCTTGCCGGCAACAAGCGCATCAGAGACAAGGTAGTAGATAACGGATGTTTCGAGACTTGGTATCTGACAAACGAGGCAGAAGCAAAGAAGACAGATTATCCTCATGGTAAATCTGTGGTCTATGTCATGGCAGAAGACAAGGAGTTAAAACTCGACAACACATTCTATATAGAGACGAATCCGTTCAGCCCAGGCTTCCTGCTCTTGAAGCACCACGCCGGTTTAAGAGGCAACAACAGTTATGTAAACCTCACCAACTTTGCCGTGGAAAGAAACTTGAAGGCAGGAACCAACTTCTTCTCCATGCCATTCAAGGCTACCAATATGGAGGTTGAGGGCACAAATAATCCTGCTGATGGTAGCGTAGTAGCCTACTACTATAATGCAGCAACTCGTGCCAAGTACGACTATAAGTTTGACCAAAACGAGAGTAAAGCATGGGTAAGAGGTGTAGATAACCAGCGAAACTTTACCGCAGGTTTCAGAATGGATGCCACAGCAGCTAAGACCGTCCGTTTCTATGGAATCAGTTACATAGAGAACGGTAGTCAATTAGGACAGATTACCCTGGTACAGAACAATAACCAGCAACCATGGTCAGACAGTAATGGCGGCGGTTTGAAGTTCACCCACAAGGAGAACATGGGCTGGAACCTCTTCGGTTCTCCTTATCTCTGCGCCATGAACTATAGCGATATGGAATATGGCAGAGTCATCTACCAATGCGAAGAAAACGGCAGCTACAAGGCTATCAATACGGATGACGGTAGCACAACGGATGGCTACATCCCGGCGATGGATGCCGTGTTTACGCAGACTGCCACTCTGGATAATTCAGAAAGCGTGATAGTAGGACATTCGGAAGCAAGGGCAACAACGGCCTATCAAGCAACCCGAGCCCTCGACATCGCTATCACCCAGAACAGCAGAACAAGCAGAGCGGGCAACGGCACTCCTGCAGATGACCAGCTCCAGTTGAACGCAGTTCCTGCACAGGAGGCGAAATCAGACTTCGACCTGGGAAGTGACGGCGTGAAATGGATAAATAGCCAGAATGCCCAGATTTATGCTAACCGTAATGGTGGACGCTACTCGCTCCTCTCTGCGGTCAGCATTGAAGCAGAACAGAGCATCGGCGTCAGTCTGCCGGAAACGGGTGAATACTCCATCAGCATCCCTGAGGATTGCGATGCCAGCGAATATGAAACCGTTTGGCTGAAGGACAAGGAAACCGGTAAGGCGGTAGATCTGAAGGAAGGAAGCTATCTGTTCAATGCCACCCAGGCTGGCGAGATGAACAGCCGATTCAGCATCAGCTTCAACCGTATGACAACTGACATGAAGTCAGTCATCACGGTCAGTACCGATGGCAGGGGCATCATTCGCGTGAAGGGTTTGAAGCCTGCCGACTTCATCAGAATATACGGTACCACGGGAGTTCTTGCTGCCCAAAAGGAGGCTAGAGCTGAGAATGAGACACTTCGCACAGCCGTGAACGGTACGGTGGTCGTAGAGGTGACACGAGGCGGCAAACAAGTTGCCGTTAGGAAGATAGCCGTAAGATAACGGCTGGAAGATTGTAAAAAGACAGTCGCAATAACGTAATATTACGGAATAAATGTTAATAAAGCGCAGAGATAATTGCTAGTTTCAATAATTGGCATTATCTTTGCGCTTAGTTCTTTGAGATTACAAACAAATAAGTAAGATAAATTATGACAGAAAAAGAAATGTACAATCTGATAAATAATCAGAACAATCAGCAGAGCAATGGCTTTGCATTCAACGAACGAGAGCGCGGATTGAGCGGTGCCTTCCCTGTATTGATGCGCAAGGTTTATACCTGGATGACATTGGCTCTCCTGATAACCGGTGTCACCGCCTTTGGTGTTGCTGCCAGTCCTACCCTCTTCATGAGTCTTCATAAGATGATGTGGGGATTGATTATCGCAGAGCTGGTTCTGGTCTTCGCCTTGAGCGGTGCCATCAACCGCCTATCATTGGGTACAGCCACATTGATGTTCATCGGCTACTCGGTACTGAACGGTGCGATGCTCTCATCCATCTTCTACGTCTACAGTCCGATGGTCATCGCAAAGGTATTCTTCATCACAGCGGGAACCTTTGGCGTAACGGCTTTCTACGGTTATACCACCAAGAAGGACCTGACCTCTATCGGCAAGATCCTCTTCATGGCTCTGATTGGCTTGATTATCGCGACCGTAGTCAACATGTTCCTGAAGAGTCCAGGATTTGATTACATCCTGAGTTATGTGGGTGTGGCAGTCTTTACGGGTCT
Source organism: Prevotella sp. SGI.167 (assembly GCF_050313615.1). Taxonomy (NCBI): domain Bacteria; kingdom Pseudomonadati; phylum Bacteroidota; class Bacteroidia; order Bacteroidales; family Prevotellaceae; genus Prevotella; species Prevotella sp. SGI.167. Next base: position 18,507 of record NZ_JBNPLT010000024.1, read on the forward strand.
GACAGCCTGGGACAGCCAGAAGATCAAGCAGATGCTCCAGACACAATACGACGTAAGTGAAGGAGCCCAGAAGCTCGCCTTGCTCGGTGCATTGACCCTGTATCTCGACTTCATCAACCTCTTCCTCTATCTGCTCCGCATCTTCGGAGGAAGCAACAAGGATTAAGTTTTAAGAATCATATAAAAAAAGAAAGTTGGCTGGCCCATCAACGGGTTAACCAACTTTATTTTTTTTAGAAAAAGCAAATGATAAAGTCTATACTGTTTTATCATATTCGTGATGCAAAGTTATCGAAAATATCGTAAAGCTCCAAATTTTTCGGCAAAAAAATAGTTTCATTCCTATCAAATAGGTGTTTCATTGGGGGGAATGAAACTTTTTTATATAGGAATGAAACTATTATTTTAACATTTATTTCATGGCTTTCATCTCGAAGTGCAGTTCACCACCCTGCAAGATTTGCTGATGGGAAATGCGATAATCACTCCAAGGATTTCCATTCAAGGTGGTAGACTGGATGAGATAATCATCTGCCTTCCTACGTTGAGCCGACAGAACAAATCGCTTGCCGTTCTCCAGATTCAACGTCACCTTATCAAAGCTTGGCGTTCCGATATAATACTCTGGCGTACCTGGACAAACCGGATAGAAACCGATGGAAGAGAAAACATACCATGCCGACATCTGACCCGCATCATCATTGCCCGACAATCCACCTGGCGTATCATTATACTCGGTATTCAGGATATGATGAACACGCTCCTGAGTCTTCTCCGGTGCACCAGCCGCATCATAGAGATAAGGTATCTGATGACATGGTTCGTTGCCATGCCAATACCATCCCTTGTCAAACATATCATCCAGACGGGTAACCACAGGATCATCGCCCTTAGCCGACTTGCTGTTGCGGATTACCTCAAACAGTCCTTCCGGATTCTGTGGCACATACCAGGTATAATGACAGGTAGCACCCTCGGTGATATAGCTCTTGCGATGAACCAGATCACGATTGTTTTCCCACTTACCTTTCTCTGTTCTGCCGTCAGCCCACCCAGTAGAAGGATTGATGACATTGCGCCAGTTTTCAGAACGGCGCATCAACAGCTGATAATCTTCCTGATACTTCTGACGTTGAGAAATATTCTGACAAGAATCCATCAAAGCCTTCGCCATCTGAGCCACGGCGAAATCATCATAGGCATACTCCAAAGTGCGGGATGTCTGTTCGTTGGTATGGAAAGCATCTGCCACCGGATTCTCCAGAGGAATATATCCGTTCTCAATATACGAGGTAATGGCACGTCGACCCTTGCCGTCTTTATAATCCTTGCTGTAATAAGGAGTGGAGAAGGCATTCTGTCGCATGCCGTCGTATGCCTTCTTTGCATCAAAGTTACGAATGCCCTTCACATAGGCATCAGCAAGAGCAGCACTCGCATGATCGCCAATCATCGCTGCCGTATAACTGTTCCAACATGGGAAGATAGGCATCCAGCCACCCTCCCGATACATCTGGACCAGTGACTGCATCATCTCGCCAGAGAGCTTCGGAGTGATGAGACTATAGAGCGGCAACTCTGCACGATATATATCCCACATCGAGAAATCGCCATACTTCTTCAGGGCATTATATGGAGAATAGTTTCCATAAACAGAATAATCAACCTGAGTACCGGTAGAGAACTCCGGATAATCACCATTCACATCGCTGATTTCATGAGGCAGGAATGAAGAACGGTAAAGGGCACCATAGAACTGGTTCACCTTGGACTGATTCTTGCTTTCCACATCAATGGTATGGAAACGCTCGCACCAGAACTCAGCAGCAAACTGCATCATACTGTTAAAGTCCAAGCCTCCAAACATATAGTTCTCGCCATTGAGATTTCCCAGTGCATTCTCACGGGAAGTGAAGGAAGAAGCCGACAGCCACTCCATCGACTTGCCTGCCTTGCCACGGAAGGTGAGCCAGGCACCAATACGCGCTTTGTCCTGCATCTTCAATCCCCTACTTATTCTGTTATCACCGTCAAAGACACCGTAATCCACAAGCTCATCTTCATCGTATGCCAGAACGAAATGACCGCTGAAGCCTGCCGGCTCTCCCCATCCCTGATAAATGCGGTGAACAGGATTATAGCCATATACCACATGGTTGACGGTATCAATCTCTATATACCCCTGTCCCTCGTCACTGTTCGGATTGATGACCAGATGCACCAGCTCATCCTTGTCGGGCGTGACACGGAGGATGGAAGTATGACTCAATGCCGTGAGCTCTGCCTTGAGATGTTCCTGCTTGAGGTGAACAGCATAGTAATGAGGGTGGGATATTTCATCATCATGACTGAATGGCGTGGCACGCTGCTCTGGCTGAAGACGCAGGTTACCACCCAATGCAGCTACGGTAAAGGAACCGTAATCCTGCGTACAGCCTCCCACTATCCAATGGCTGTTGCGGAAACCCTGCAAGTGGGTATCCTTATAATAATAAGGTGCAATACATTTCTGTTCGGTATCCTGTGTCTGCGGCGTCCAGAAGTTCTGTCCGTTCGGAACGAGGACAGCCGGAAGGGTTTGTCCATGTTCCTCGCTACCCTTGCCAAACATGCCGGCAGTCTGGGTATTCGCCTGTGCTGTACCCACCATCGTATTGAGGGCATTGAGCTGGCGGATATGTTCCAGATTGTGGATGCGTTCGTGCATCATCTGCTTCCATGTATTCCAGGAATAATAACAAGTACCGTATTCTACCTGAGCAAGACCACTGAGTTGGATATCCCGCTCATTGAGCATGAACTTGAAAAGAACCGAATCCTGAGCATTCTTATAAAATACCATCTGCAGGTTGGCAGCCATCGGAACCACACGGTCCATCCTGTCTACCCCATTACCCAAGACCACCTTTTCCTCATCCTCTCTGGCACTCTGCGGAAGAGAAGCCGTATCGAAAAGGAACGACAGAAGACGGTAAAGAGCCGTATCGTGACCAAAGCGAAGGGTAGCGGAAGAACGGGGAGAACACAATGCTGCATCAGCCTCAGCCTCGATATTCTGCCAGAGCGAGATGGCACAGCGTGCCGGAATCGACTCGTTGGTCGGGTCGTTGCCATTATTGATGGTCATGCGACGGTTGTTGGCATCATAGATAGCCCGGAACTCCTCATCCGTAAACAGCGCATTCAATCCATCTTCTATATCCTGCGGATAAGTAGGGAAATTCAAGCCTACATCCTGAATGGAAGAGGCTACCGTATGCATCTCGGTCATCAGCTTCAAGGGTTCATCTACTTGAGAGACATCCTTAAATAACTGAAGAAGGAAACGGCGAGGTGATACATGTGCCTGCACATGCGTACGATTCTCCAAAGCTTTTATTTCAGGAGAGACATACGCTATCCAAGCCATATCGGCAGAATCGGTCTTGACATCAAGATTCAAACCCGGCTGAAGGGTATGCAACTCCGAAGTAAAAGCCTGCATACTCCTGGCGCAACGATCCACCACGCTGGAGCGGGCCTTCACCGCATTGCCTGCAGCAAAGATCTGTGGATAACGCTCAAACATACGATGAGCGATGCCCTGATGCTGAAGAGCACCCAACTTGCTCAGTTTTCCACCATTACCCTTGGCATTCTCCCATACACGCTGCAGCATTCCCTTCACCTGCAGACCCAGCGGAGTGAGATTACTCTCATCTTCAAAATGCTTGCAGATCCAGACATACCGGTCATCCTTCGGCATCCAACGGGAACCATGGCGACCGTAATGACTGATATAAAAAGGTGCGTATCCCTGAGGAACACTCGGAGAATCAGACAGCACATAGGTAGCCGTACCAAAAGTTCCTGTCTTGGCTGAAGGACCTTCCGGGTAAGCATAATAGACGCCACCCATCTGCTGGCGGGTCTGAGCTTGCATGGATAGCACGCAAGCCAAAGAGATATATAATAATGTTACTTTTCTGTTCATATAATATATGAAACGGAGAATACTCCCATTTATTGTTTTTCCAACCTCCAATCAATACCTAAAGGATTTCCTTCCATACGCAGCACCCAAGGGAGATTTCCGGTGGTGGCTATCTGCATCACGGTATCATCCTGTTCAGCCTTCACGGTGACGCTCTCTGCATCTTGCGAAACCTTACGCCATACGATCCCATTATAAACGAATGAGCCTGTACCCAGAAGTTGCTGCAGGGCTTTCCGGGAGATAAACAGGAAGGTGCCATCCCGCATTCCATGATTGGAGCATTGGTTGCAAACATACAGGTTCTTTCCTTTCTGCGGACTATCCCAACAGAATCCGTCAGCCTCAGCCACGAGTTGACGAGGGATGAGATAGACCGACTGATTACATTTCAGCACAAGGGTATCAGGGATACTCACGGAATCTACACCCACTTCCCATTGACGATATTGACGATTAAGAATGAAGTGAGATATAAACTGCACAGGAATAGTTTTCCCGTATTTATCCACAAGTTGTTCACAAAGTGTGAATTTCTCTTTCTCCTTTATATTCAACGGTTTGAAAGCTTTATCAACAACCTTTTCCACAGCAGAAGAATGAGGGAACACAAGTTTTCCACCATTTATCAACACATCGTGAGTTATGAACATCTGCTTCCATTGCTCTCCTTCTCTCACCACCTTCAAGTCCTTTCCATTAGACAGATGGATGGTGTATTCCGGAACCATCGGTGAACCTACGATATAGAGATTCTGTCCTGCAATAGGATAGAAACCCAGCATATTGAAAATAAGCCAGGACGACATCGCTCCCCCATCATCATTACCCGGCAAACCACCAGGAGAATCATCATAGTTATCGTTCACAATCTGATGGATTCGCTGAACGCTCAAGTCAGGGCGCCCCACCCAATGATACAGGTAAGGAGTCATGAAGCTCGGTTCATTCGCCACATTGAAATGGCCATTGGCGAAGAAGGTATCCAGTCGTTTGATGAAAGCATCCTTTCCTCCACAAGCCTCAATCAGTCCCGGCACATCGTGTGGAATACTGAGACTATACTCAGCCGACAAAGCCTCGTAGAAGAAGGTTGACCACCATGGAAGATACCAGGGCGCCACCTTGGTATCCGGATGATAAGGAATCACAGGATGATAGACCTTCGACTTGCCCCAAGGCACAGAGTCGAGCCATCTGCCATCCGCACCTCTCGGCATGACAAATCCCTTCATCCCCTGCCATTCATAATCAGAACGCCAGAGGTTGCGCCAGTTATGCGAACGCTTCATATACTTATCGTAGAGTTCCGGATAACCCAGTCCTTTTGCCACCTGGGCAATACACCAGTCATCATAGCTATACTCCACGGTACGATTGCCGGCACGGTCTATTCCATACGGAATATAGCCCAGCGTATTATATTCCATCAATCCACCTCTACCATGCTTTTCCTCAGGCACACTGCCCACAAAGCCATCATCATCCGTTGGCGGCACTTCGGCATCCTTGATCATCGCCTTCAACGCCAGCTGATAATCGATACCCTTCATTCCTTTGGCAAAGGCATCAGCTATGACAATATCCGCATTACTGCCTCCCTGCGTTCTACCGTTCCAGTTGCCACTTCTGGCATCAGGCATATAACCGTCATGCTTGTAGATATTGAGCAGGGAATTGACCATATCACGCTGCTGCGGTTCCTCTATCAGCATAAGCAAAGGCATGGAAGTACGGTAAGTATCCCAGATGGCATAGTAATCATCATAATAAGGCGTAGCGGAGAAATGAGGGTTTTCACCCGACTTATCCACAGGCATCAGCATCGTATGATAAAGAGCTGTATAAAACATCCGCTTCTGCTTTTCGGTTCCTGCGATTTCTATCTTTCCCAACTTTCCGTTCCAGGTTTTCCGCACATTCTTCAACTGGGCATCGAAGCCGCAGGCAGGGATATTCTTCCTTGCCTGGGCAATACTGATATGCGAAATACCAATCTTCAGATTGACGGTACTTTTCGAGAAGGCAACATCCAATCTTGTCTTTGATTCCTTCACCTTATTATATAGAGGCGCTTCGCCATTAGCTAAAGGGACATCGCTATTAGATAAAGGCGTATCGCTCTGCAAATAGAAATAAACGGTATAAGGGCCTCCATTGTTCCAGCCACCCCTTACAGTACTCCATCCTGAGACGGCATATTTCCCATCACAAGTAACATACGAATCCACATACTGCTGAGTTTCGCGCTTATCTGGAATCGTATCTATACCCAGGAAGGTAGCCACATCTATCAGGAGTTTTCCCTTCTGTTTTCTGCCATAATCCAATCGATAGAAGGCACAACGTTCTGAGGCGGTAATCTCCGTTCGGATTCCATTCTCAAAAGTACAGGCATAATATCCCAGGGCAATCTTCTCATCCACCCGTTTCTGGATGATTTCCCCTGCATCCAAGAAAGGCTGAATCAGGATATTGCCATACTTCTGTCCACCTCCCGTTCCACTGACATGCATCTGCGAGAATCCTTTGAGAGGCTCAGGCATCGGCGCCCATCCCGCATTCGGCATAGACACGGCATCCGGTCCCGGCTTCGCCATACCGTATGGCATGCAAGGTCCGGGGAAAGTTCTACCCAATCCCTCACTTCCGATACGTGGATCAACGTATCGGGAAAAATCTTGCGCTATCAATGAGGATAGCCCAAGGACGCAATATAATGCTAAGGCCAAGATTCGCTTCATTTTTTATTTCTGAATTTGCGGTAAAAGAGTGCGTTACTGTAATAATAAAGGGAGAGCAGCAGACTGCCACCCTCCCTTATTGCTATCTAAATCACATGATTTATCAATATCCAGGATTCTGCTCCCAACCATTCAAATTGATTGTGTTTTGTGGCACTGGGAAGATGCGATGACGCTTGTCAAAGCTTGCATCCGGGAAGTCCTTGTAATGAGGGAAGAACTCATCCTCATAATGACCGAAACGAATCATATCATTACGACGCCAGTTCTCATCAAAGAATTCACGACCACGCTCATCATAGATTTCCTGCAAGGTAGGTTCGTTAGCTATCGTTGGAGCACCTGCGTATGAACGAATCTGGTTGAAGAGAGCTTTTGCACCACTACTACCCTGACGAGTAAGAGCCTCAGCCTTCATAAGGAGAACATCGGCATAACGGAAAATCGGCAGGTCATTAGACTGGTTACGACCATTATTATAGTCGGCTGGAGTAGTAAACCATTTGATGGAGTGACAACCCTGCTGATAAGCATTTGCGTCATTGCCAACTTCAATGGTGTTATCTTTCTTAGCAAGAGTGATGTTTTCCGTAAAATGTACCTGGTTGCCTTTATACATAAAAGGTTCAGTTGTAGGACGTAAAGTCTTTGGGTCACGAACATAGACATCACCACGAAGAATGCTGAGATTACGAATATCCCCATCCAGAGAGAACAATTTGGCAAACTCAGGAGTGACTACCATGTTACCACCAAACGACTGAGTAAACTTATCTGTTGAACCATAGACATTTGGCAACAAATTTTTCATATCCTTGAATGTACGAGGACGAGCATACTGCATACCCTGACGATTGATGGCATCATATGGTATTGCGTATATGAAGTCTTCCACCTTCCAGCTATTGTCGTATGAGAACTTATGAAGATAGTCAACAGAACCCAAATTGAACTTACCACTATTGATAATATCATCGCAAGCAGCAATACAAGCATCCAACTTTGGATTTGCAGCAGTTGCTGCATCATATTGGTCAACCGACTCCGCCGTATAAACAGGCCAGTTGATATATAGCTTGGCAAGAAGAACCTCTGCCATCCATTTAGTAGGCTTGCCGTATGTATTTTCAGTAACATCATCCGTCAATGCAGGGATAATGTCATTAAGCTCACTCTCAATCCACTCCGCAACTTCCTTACGTGGAGAACGAGGTACCACAGAACCTTCAGCCTGAACTTTATCCAAAATAGGCGTATCACCATAATTATCCATCAAAATCCAGGTATAATAAGCACGTATGGCACGAGCAGGCGCTTTCATCTGGGCAGAAGCTCCACTACCCAATTCCTCCAAGATGGTATTCGCCTTTGTAATACCAGCCGTCACATCATCATACCAACCGATAGAGGCATCATTAGGAGAACTACAATGTAGTGCTTGGTGAGCATAGGTACCACTGTCATAATAACCGCCAGCAAAAGCGAGTGAAGTAAACTCATCGGAAGCCAAGCATTGCGCCTCCATATAACGGCGACCCAATGTTCCTGCAAGATGGTAATATACATCCGCCATTTTTGCCTCCACAACAATCATAGGATCAACTCCTGAGTTTTGACTAGGATCCTCAGTATATTGCGAGTTTGGACTCATGTCCAAATCCGTACAGCCGGTAAGTGTCATAGCTAACAATCCAGCTGAAATAAACAATCTATTTAGTTTCATATTCTGTAATCTGATTAAATGTTATTACTTAACAGTCACAATAGCGATACGGTTAGCATGATTGGTATCCGCACCCTTGGCGATAATACGAGTCACATTCACGCCCTTATTCTGTAGATACTTAGCTACTGCATCTGCACGTTTCTGAGACAACTGCTGATTTACAGAAGACTTGCCTTCAGGAGAAGCGTATGCTACAATCTCGACATTAGCGCCACTCTTGATGCCATCAAGTTCTGAAGTATTACCAATCTCTGCAGAATTTACAGGGAATGTTACAACGTATGTGCTCTGTACGAATGTTGTCTTTCCTGGAACCTCCTTAACCACTTCCTTGATTACTGGTACTTCCTTGATTACCTCTCGGTCGATATACTGTGGCGTAGCCTTTTTCTTCTTGCTTCCACCGAAATTAATCTTAACACCCACCATGAAGGTACGTGTATGTGGATAACGGCTCCAACGATAATCGATACCCGGATCAATGCCACCCATATTCACCTCAGAATCAAGTCCCTTATAGTTAGTGATCGTAAAGAGGTTATTGGCTGTGCCATAAAGAGTCAAATCCTGAATCCAGTCATTAAAGCAATTACGGAATGTATAACTCAAAGAGAGCGTCTGAAGACGAACATAAGATCCTTTCTCTATATAACGGTCCGAAGGAAGTGAGCTTGAAGCATCGCCAACAGGATTAGAAAGGAATTCTTTCAATACGTTCTTACCATCTGAGAACATTTGAGCAGCCGTATAGTGAGCGCGAGCACTATTATAAACGTCATTACCGAACACACCTGTGATAAATGCGTTCAGACTCCAGTTCTTATAAGTAAGCGTATTATTCCAACCTGCATTGAGCTTAGGTTGCGCACAACCAGTTATAGAACGGTCTTTCAAACTTGGATTATTGGTAGTTTCGCCTGTACGATTACCATTTTCATCAAGAACGTAGTACTCTGAGCGTCCATTTACAATTCCTGCATACTGATACGTATAGAATGTACCAATAGGTTCGCCCTCCATAATTCTCTGTGTCCAACCATCAGCAGAAACACCAGCTACCATTGGGTCACCCTGGGTGAGATTAGTAGTATGGAATGTCTCATTCTGCATCTTATCGACAGTATTCTTGTTATGAGAGAGGTTGAGGGTAGTACTCCACATGAAATTCTTGGTACGAACAGGCACCGCATTCAATGTGAACTCAATACCCTTATTGGTCATCTCACCCACATTGGCATCCATCCAACCATATATGTACTGAGTTGTAGAAACAGGATAGCTCCAAATCAAGTCCTTGGTCTTCTTATGATAAACTTCTACAGTACCATTCAGACGTCCCTTCAAGAATGCGAAGTCGAGACCAATGTTCAACATACCTGTTGACTCCCACTTCAAATCAGGGTTTGCATTCTTGGTTGCACCGTATGTGCGATAAGTCTTACCATCATATACGAATGTACCAGAAGCACCATACGTATTATAAGAAGAATACACATCGAAGCCCATGGCATTACCAGAAATACCATATCCCGCACGAAGTTTCAAGTTATCGAAGATATGCTGGTTCTGCATAAACTTCTCCTCAGTGATATTCCAGGCAGCAGATACAGAAGGGAAAGTTCCCCAACGATTGTTCTTGCCGAATACCGAAGAACCGTCACGACGAATGGTTGCCTGAAGCATATAACGACTGTCAAAAGAGTAGTTCACACGACCGTAGAAAGAGATATTACGTACCTTCTCCAAATAGCCGCTCTGAACGGAGTTCTGAACGCCCAAGATGGTTTGTGCGTATGACATATTATACCATCCAAGATCATCATTATAGTAACCTTCAACACTGAGACCGAATCCATCGTTATTCTTCTTTTCTTCCCAAGAATAACCAGCCATCAGGTCAACCTTGTTCTTACCGGCCGTAAAGTTGTAGTTCAGATAAGTCTCAAAAGTCTGTTCACGACCAAAATAGGTGTTACGGGTTGCCTGACCATTCTTGTTACCAATACCCTCTAACTGAGAGTTACGGGTATTATAGGCACTATAAGTACTTTGATAATTACTCCAAGAATAGTTGACATTCCAGACCAATCCTTTCCAGAGTTCAAGTGCTGTCTTTCCAACAAACTGGTTACGTTTCCATACAGTCTCAGACTTATTTTCCTCCATCAATGCAAGAGGGTTATAGTTCTTGGAACCAGAGCCTACTGTCCATATTCCATCCGCATTTTTGATGGCATTTGTAGGAGAATAGTAGTTCATGGCATCAAGCACAGATGCACCCTCATTGCCAGATGGTACGCCAAAGTGTTTGCCATACATCATATTCGCACCAAGAGAAACAGTAAGGTGGTCTTTCAATGTCTTGGTTGACACAAGAGAACGGACATTGAAACGGTCAAAGCCTGTCATCTTGATGACACCCTCACGCTTTCTGAGATCGGCACTAATCATATAATTAGTAGAACCATTTCCACCACTAATGTTTACATTATGATTATGACTTATACCAGTACGAAGCACCTCGTCTTGCCAATCCGTATTGGCGCCACCATCCTTGAGAGTTATATTGTTGTCCTTTGCATACTGACGCAAATCATCAGCTGTACACACATCATATTTCTTCAGAATATTATCAAAAGCCACATAGCCATTGTAAGAGACATTGGTTTTCTCCTCAGCACCCTTCTTGGTAGTAATGATGATTACACCATTGGCAGCCTTGGAACCATAGATGGCCGTAGCTGTAGCGTCTCGAAGAACGTCAATGGACTCGATATCTTCTGGAGACACAATAGAAATATCAACTCCAGGAATTCCATCCACTACATAGTAAGGTGACATGGCACCTGTACGGAGAGTAGAAGCACCACGAAGTGTAATGGTAGGAGAACCGTTAGGATCGGCAGTAGAAGAAACCACCAAACCCGGAACCTTTCCCTGAAGCATCTGACCTGGGTCTGTGAACACACCTTGGTTCAAATCTTCAGCCTTCACAGTAGTAATTGAAGAGGTAACATCCTTACGGCGCATCGTACCATAACCTACCACAACCACCTCGTTGAGGGCAGTGTTATCTTCATCCAACACAATCTGACTATTGCCACTTGCCTTAATGGTCTTTGACGTAAATCCAATGTAAGAGAACTTCAACTTTGCTCCCGGCTTCACATTCAAGGTATAGTTACCATTTATATCGGTAACCGCACCATTGTTAGTACCTACCTCCATGACGCTTACGCCCATGAGAGGTTCGCCATTGGCATCTTTTACGGTACCGCTGACCTTACTTTGTGCAAATGTGAGTGTACTCACCAGCAGAAGGGCGGAAGAAAGCAATACTCTTTTCATGATTCTTCCATTTGTCTTTTGTACTATTTGCATAACTTATTAGATTTTGTTATAAATAATCGGATGCAAAGGTAGTACTACCTTATTACACCTGTTTAAGATTTTAGTTTCAATTCTATTAAAAGATTGTTTTTCTAGTCATCTATACCGAAAGTTTTTCCTCCATAGTTTACTTTCGTTCCAACCTGCACTCTCAGATCATCAATCTCTACATCCCTGGCATTCTCCACATAGACTCCATATACCTTATTATATATAAAGCCCTCGCCACGACATGGACGCTTGTCATACACGCCGCCATCATAGCCTGTCAGTTTCTTCAAGTTGAGATGTACATTGTTGAGATAGATATTGTTTACCTTATCCGGAGTATCTCCGCCGATAAAGCATCCGTTTTCTGAAGTGGCATAAATATGATTGAAGTAGATATGACTCACCTCGCCACATCTTCCTACCGTCTGACCTTTAGGGAATCGCCAGTTGGCATCCTTGTGATTTCCATTGGCACGAGGGTAAGAAGTAACGTAAATAGATTCTGCCTTGCCCCACCATACATCGCTCCACAGCTGGCAATCCAGAATGATGTTAGAGAAAACCACATTGCTCACGGTTCCCTCGTCACGGTTCTGAATACCAAGACCACGGTTGCTACCCTTGATCACGCAATTGTCGATAACCACATTATAGATGGAATCCATATTCTCACTGCCAATCTTCACTGTACAGCTGCGGCTCTCCATCACACAATTCGTTACAACGATATCGTGGCAAGAACCATATTCTTCAAACTCACGGCGGTTTTTCAGGCAGATAGCATCATCGCCACTGGTAATATGACAGTTGGCAATGCGCACATTCTTGCTATGATCAATATCAATGCCATCACCATTACGGATCTTGAGATTGTTGAGCAGATTGATTCCATCAATCACTGCCCCATCGCAACCGATGAGATGCACCGTCCAGTAAGCACCTTCCCGAATGGTAATATCACGGATATTGAGATTCCTGACTCCCATCAGGGTAAGCACATGCGGACGGGGATCGAAAGTAGTGACCGGCTTGAGCTCATAACTATCAAAAAGTTCAGCCCCCATAAACTTGATACCATTGCCATGAATCGTACCATGCCCAGAGAACGAAAGATTCTCCACATCCTTCGCCCATATCCACATCATACCTTCACCCTCGTTCTTGCCGAAGGCGCTGAGATGATAGATACTCTCATCGGGATTGGCTTTCCAGACGGAATTGGTTTCAAGAACGATGTTCACGTTTGATTTCAACTGTACGGGTCCTGAAAGAAAAACATGATTGGCGGAAAAGACCACATCTCCCCCTCCGACATTCGTACAGGCATCCACAGCTTTCTGAATGGCGATTGCGTCATCACTGATTCCGTTACCTCGAGCACCGAAATCCATCACATTGAAACTACGACCATAGAGAATACAGGGTATGGCCAACAGAATCAATAAGTTCATCGTTATTTTATTTACCATAGGCTTAAAGATTAGTTGCTGCAAAAATAAACAAAAAAATTAAGAACAGCAAGTTTTAAGCAAGAAAAATGCAAAATATCTCAAAAATACGTTTTATTCCCTCCTTCTCAAAACCGCAAAATGCATAACATGCATATTTATTCTGCATATTTCATGCATAAATACAATAATAAACAACAAATTATCGTTAATTATGCAAATTTTATTCATATATTCTTGGCGTTTTCATATATTTATTGTAATTTTGCAACCGCAAACGTATAAAAATACATCACATGAAGGTAAAGAATAGCAGATTAGAAACATTAAAGATGCTTATCTCAAGCCAGGAGCTCAGTTCGCAGGAGCAACTCCTGCAAGCTCTTCACAAAGAAGGCTTCCAGATAACGCAAGCAACATTGAGTAGAGATTTGAAACTGCTCAAGGTTGCGAAAGCCGCTTCTTCCAGCGGTAAATATGCTTATGTCTTGCCAAACGACACCTTGTATAAGAGAGTTTCCCATCCTTCATCTGTTGCCAAGATGATGGTGAGTACAGGATTCCAGTCTGTCCACTTCTCTGGCAACATGGTTGTTATCAAAACAAGACCAGGCTACGCCAGCAGTATCGCCTACAACATAGATAACAGTGATATTCCTCAAATACTGGGAACCATCGCTGGTGATGATACGATATTCCTGGTAAAGAAAAAAGGAACTGCCGAAGAAGAAGTAATCAATGCTTTGGCTGAAGTTATTCCTGACATTCATAAAGATAATAAATAAGAATACAAATACATTATAAATATACAGAGAAAATGGAAGAAGTAAAAGTAATGGTGGCTGACGAAAGTCACATCAAGTACATCGACACCATTCTGACTACAATCGCAGAAGCAGCAAAGAAACGTGGTTCAGGTATCGCCAAGCGTTCACCTGAATATGTGGCTACCAAGATGAGAGAGGCAAAGGCGGTTATCGCACTTCAGGGCGATAAGTTCGCAGGCTTCAGCTACATCGAGACTTGGGGCAACAAGCACTATGTCACCACATCAGGTTTGATCGTTCACCCAGACTTCCGTGGTATGGGACTGGCTAAACGCATCAAGAACCTGACCTTTACGCTCGCCCGACAGCGATGGCCTCATGCCAAGATTTTCTCTTTGACATCCGGTTCGGCTGTCATGAAGATGAACACCCAGCTGGGTTATCTTCCTGTTACCTTCGCCGACCTGACCGATGACGAGTCTTTCTGGCGTGGTTGCGAGGGTTGCATCAACGTAGATGTCCTCCATCGTACCAACCGCAAATACTGCATCTGCACCGCCATGCTCTTCGACCCAGAGGAGCATCTGCCTATCAAGCTTCCTCAGGAGGTGATTGAGAGAATCAGAAAGATTGACGGACCTTCTGCAGAAATTTAAATCCTTATATATGATTAAGGTGTTGGCAAGAATGCCATCTAAACATTATTCATCACATATTAAACATAAAATAAAATGGCAAATAAGAAAGTAGTAGTCGCTTTTAGCGGCGGTCTCGATACATCATACACTGTAATGAAGTTGACCCAGGATGGCTGGGATGTTTATGCAGCATGCGCTAACACAGGTGGTTTCTCTGCCGAGCAGTTGAAGACCAACGAGAAGAACGCATATAAGTTGGGTGCCAAGGCATACGTCACTCTCGACGTTACCCACGAGTATTACGAGAAATCATTGAAATACATGATTTTCGGTAATGTGCTCCGCAACAACTGCTACCCTATCTCTGTATCTTCTGAGCGTATCTTCCAGGCTATCGCCATCGCTCGTTACGCCAAGGAGATTGGTGCTGACGCCATCGCTCACGGAAGTACAGGTGCCGGCAACGACCAGATTCGTTTCGACATGACATTCCTGGTAATGGCTCCTGGTGTAGAGATCATCACCTTGACCCGTGACAAGGCACTTTCTCGTAAGGAGGAGGTTGACTATCTGAACGAGCATGGTTTCTATGCAGATTTCACCAAGTTGAAGTATTCTTATAACGTAGGTATCTGGGGAACCAGTATCTGCGGTGGTGAGATTCTCGACCCAACCCAGGGTCTCCCAGAGGAGGCTTATCTGAAGCACGTTACTGCCAAGGAAGAAGAGGCTGAACTGAAGATTACCTTCGAGAAGGGTGAAATCGTGGCTGTCAACGGCGAGAAGTTTGATGATAAGATTGCTGCCATCCAGAAGATTGAGGAGATTGGTGCTTCTTACGCCATCGGTCGCGACTGCAACGTGGGTGATACCATCATCGGTATCAAGGGTCGTGTAGCTTTCGAGGCTGCAGCTCCTAAGCTCATCATCGAGGCTCACCGCCTTTTGGAGAAGAGCACATTGAGCAAGTGGCAGCAGTATTGGAAGGACCAGGTAGGCAACTGGTACGGAATGTTCCTCCACGAGAGCCAGTACCTGGAGCCTGTAATGCCGGATATCGAGGCAATGTTGACTTCTTCTCAGCGCAACGTAAACGGTACAGCTATCCTGAAGCTCCGTCCATACAGTTTCCAGACTGTAGGTATCGACTCACCAGACGATTTGACCAAGTCTAAGCTCGGTGAGTATGGTGAGATGCAGCATGGTTGGACAGCCGAGGATGCGAAGGGCTTCATCAAGGTAAGCTCTACCCCACTCCGTGTTTATTATGGTATGCACCCTAACGAGGAAAGATAATATGGTAAAAGTAGGTATTTTAGGAGCAGCTGGTTATACAGGAGGTGAGTTGATTCGCCTCCTTATCAACCATCCTGAGGCAGAGATTGTATTCGCCAATAGCGAGAGCAACGCCGGCAACCTGGTGGCTGAGGTTCACGAGGGATTGTATGGCGAGACTGATTTGAAGTTTACCGCCGAGATGCCTTTCGACCAGGTGGATGTCATCTTCTTCTGCTTCGGTCACGGCAAGAGCGAGGCGTTCCTGAAGGAGCACAATGTTCCGGAGAACGTGAAGATTATCGACCTGGCACAAGACTTCCGTCTTGCCCCTGAAACTGTGGTTGCTACCCTGCAGCCAACCCCAGCAGCTCACGATTTTGTATATGGTCTTCCAGAAATAAATGAATCAAAAATAGCCGTAGCTCAGCACGTGGCAAACCCAGGTTGTTTTGCAACTTGCATTCAACTTGGTTTGTTGCCTGCTGCTAAGATGGGCCTCATCAACAGCGATGTTTTTGTTAATGCCATTACCGGTAGCACCGGCGCAGGTCAGAAGCCAGGCGCCACTACCCATTTCTCATGGCGCAACAACAACATGAGCATCTACAAGGCATTCAACCATCAGCATGTGCCAGAGATTCGTCAGAGTCTGAAGCAGACACAGGGTTATCTCGATGCAGCCATCGACTTCATCCCTTACCGTGGCGACTTCGCCCGCGGTATCTTCGCTACAGAAGTTGTGAAGACCGATAAGCCAATCGAGGAAATCGTAGCAGGTTACAAGGAATTCTACAAGGATGCCAAGTTTACCCACTATGTGGATAAGGCAATCGACCTGAAGCAGGTGGTGAATACCAACAAGTGCCTGGTTCATGTGGATAAGTATGGCGATAAGCTCCTGATTACTTCCTGCATCGACAATCTTCTGAAGGGTGCCGTAGGTCAGGCTGTTCAGAATATGAACATCATGTTTGGTCTCGACCAGACTGCAGGTTTGAAACTCAAGCCATCAGCATTTTAGATAAAAGAATACGGAAGAACGGATGAAAAATCATTCGTTCTTCTATCATAAAAATAGTTTGTAATAAGATAACTCTATGAGTTGTCTTTCTTAAAACATAGATTTAACATGAAACTTTACGAAGTATATCCTCTTTTCGATATTAATATTATAAAAGGACAGGGCTGCAAGGTATGGGACGACAAGGGGCAGGAATATCTCGACCTTTATGGCGGTCATGCCGTTATCAGCATCGGTCATTGCCATCCTCACTATGTGGAGATGCTCACCAACCAGTTGAACAACCTGGGTTTCTATTCCAACTCTGTCATCAACAAGTTGCAGGTGAAACTCGCTGAGCGTCTGGGCAAGATAAGCGGTTATGAAGATTATCAGTTCTTCCTCATCAACTCTGGTGCCGAAGCAAACGAGAATGCCTTGAAGCTGGCTTCCTTCACCAACGGAAGAACCCGCGTGCTATCTTTAGAAAAGGCTTTCCACGGCAGAACATCCCTTGCCGTAGAGGTAACAAATAATCCAAAGATCATCGCTCCTATCAATGATAATGGTCACGTAACCTATCTTCCTATCAACGATTTGGAGGCTTGGGAGAAGGAACTCGCCAAGGGCGATGTATGTGCTTGTATCATCGAAGCTATTCAGGGCGTAGGTGGCTGCAACATGGTAACTCCTGAGTTTGCTCAGGGCTTGCAGGCAGCCTGCAAGAAATACGGCACTTTCCTGATTTGCGATGAAATCCAGTGCGGCTATGGTAGAAGCGGTAAGTTCTTTGCTCACCAGTGGTTGGGCATCAAGCCTGACCTCATCACCGTAGCCAAGGGTATCGGTAACGGTTTCCCTATGGGTGGCGTGTTGATTTCTCCTGAGTTTACTCCTGTATATGGTCAGTTGGGTACTACCTTCGGTGGCAACCACCTGGCATGTACAGCAGCTCTCGCCGTTCTCGATATTTTCGAGAAGGAGAACCTGGTACAGAATGCGCATGAGGTTGGTGAATATCTCATTGCCCAGCTGAAAGAATTGCAGAAGCGCAACAGCCATATCACAGAGGTTCGTGGCCGTGGCTTGATGGTAGGAGCCGTACTCGACATTCCTCACAAGGAAGTTCGCAGCAAGCTCATCCACGAGCAGCACTGCTTCACCGGTTGCGCCGGCACCAACATCCTCCGCATCCTCCCTCCATTGGTATTGACCAAGGAGAATGTGGATGACTTCATCGGAAGATTGGAAACCGTATTGAAGGAAGTATAAACCCATTGAGATAAGAATATAAAGAAAACTCAACCCATAAAAGAAATAGGAAACACTCCTATCGTGAGCAGCAAGCCCTTTGCGGTTTGCTGCTTTTTTGTTTCACATTGGAATGGTGTATAAAAATACTTCATGAGCGCAAGATTGAAAGCGGGTATGGTGACAGCGTTGTAAGACGGTTGTCAGCAGACCTAAAAGAACGATACCCGAAGATGGGTGTCTCGCCACATCAACTTTGGAACATGATGAAATTTTATGAGCGTTACGCTGGGCATGATGAAAAAGTGCTACGGAGCGTAGCACTTTTGCCGTGGTCGCACAATCTGCTACTGTTGAGCAAGGGGCTGAATGATGAAGCTACGCTATAGAAGTGGAACTTGCACTTAAGATATGGGAAAACCTATCGGAGTGGCAGACTATCAGCTGATAGTACCGAAAGAGAAATTACAGAAAGCCCTTACTGATGAGATAAAAGCATTTAGTGAGGAAAAAGAAAAAAAGATTAATTGAGCAAGCAAATGTCAAAAGCAAATAATAGAGCGGCAGCCGATACATTTTTGGCTGTCGCTCTTGGCCTATGCCTTCCCCATAAAGATGACGGAGAGTGAATGCGTAGCGGAGCTGTTCAAGAGGTATGCGAAAATAGTGGAATAAAGAATTTGCAATATAAGCCAACAAGGGCATTTGCCGACAATATCAGCAAATGCCCTTGTGCTATTAAGGCTCCAAGACTATCTTTCCTTTCGATGGATAACGATAACTAAAACATATTTTTCCTTGATTATTGCTAACAACGAAATCTCCCTGAGCTATAATATCCATTCCCACAACAAGGTCATAGTCTCCAATGTCACTACAAAGTGCCTTTACATTCTTGAAAACAATGTCATTCGCCAAATAAAGACTTATCTCATAAACCAAGGACTTGACTATTCCACCAACACCCTCTACAAGACTTTCTTCCAACGGAACTAGCTCTAACGCATCAACCACTTGTGAAGAAATAAGGGTATTGGTTGCACCTGTATCCCAAACCATAGATGAAACCTGCGTATATTTTAACTGCCCACTTTTAGTAATCTCATCTATGCTCGGCATAATAATACTATCAGTCTGGATGACATTAACCAAACTATCATACTCCCTGTTCAATACAGCCATAAGCTTATAACCTTAACTTATATCAAACTTTTACCGCATTGACAGTCACAACCCTTGCCACATAGCCATTAGGCAAAGATGGCATATCAACTACCTCATTTACAGGATGCTCCTTAAGAAACTCCTCCCAGGTAGTATGAACTACTTTTAATTTATTGTTCTCTTTCATATCTTAAATATAAAAACATTAACTTTAAACGACTTTCACGCTGCAAATATACGCCTTTTATTTTTTATCTCCAAACATTCCTGCCTAAAAGTGCAAGCCTACCTCAAAAAATATAATCTTAAATGGCTTTACTTTCAAATAAAAGTAATAAAAGATATTTATAGTCGATTCAGCTCTGTATTACCGGCACCAGTTCCCTTGTACTTGCTACGTGTGGTATTGAACTTATAGCGAAGGGTGAGTTGCAGGTCTCTCGTACCTCGCTTAGATACTTGCAAGAGTTCCATCTTCTGGTTATAGAGCAAGTCGGCATCCCAACATTTGTAAAGCAGGTCGTTGCCTTTTATTTCCAAGGTAAGGGCATCCTTTAGGAATGACTTACTGATGCTGACATCCAGTACATGCTGCTCTTTGGCAAGATATACATTCATCGTGTTACCCTTGCTCTGATAGCGATAATCCACGTTAAGGATGATGCCGCATGGCAAGGAGAAGGCATTATTGAAGTTGCCCATGAAGATAGGACGATTCAAGCGATAAGATGCCACATCAGTATGGAGGGTGAACCAGGGTTTCTGCATGCCCAAGTTGATTTGTGGCGCCCAAATGCCTATCTTTGGAGCGGCACTGATGTAGGCGGTCATGCTCTTGAGACTCTTCACGTTCTTACGACTTATCATGGTAATAGCTTCGTCCTCAGGAATTTGCTCTGCCCAATAGATGATGGCATTGCGAGAGTCCTTGTAGTTGACCATAAACTGGATGAACTTCCATACACCCGATAATTCCACTCTGTGATTGGTTTCGTTGTCGAGATAAGGATTACCTGTCTGGCGAGTAAATCGATTCATATAAGATACATTGTTGCTCAGTTGACTATATGAAGGACGAGAGGTCTTTACCGAATAGCTCAACTGTGCCATTACCTTACCTATCTTCGCACCATAGCTGATGGTAGGAAAGAGGTTGCGGAAGGAGCGACTCTGCTCGGGCTGATAGATGCCTGCATCATAATACTTGAATCTTACATACTCGTATCGCAATCCCGCCGTGATGTTTCCTATCGGGGTGAGGCGTGCGTATTGGATGAATAGACTTGCCGTCTGCTCCTCCAACTTGCTATAAGAGCTGGCGAGGAGGTCGGTGCGATTCACTTCGTAGTCATCGTTACGATGAGTATTGATATACTCAGCTCCATAGGAGAGATTACCGCCTAAGAGAGGAGAGGTAATTACGAGTTTGGTAGCTACCATCTTATTGCTCACACGATTCTTGGAGTTGATGTTACGAGAATCGTGCTCCTGGCTCTGTTCATCGCTATAGGCATAAGCCCTGTTTGTACTGAAATAGAGGTCGGTATTCAGATCAATAGTGGTCTTGCCCAATGTGCCGTTGTAGTAGGCATTCAATTGATGGCTAGGGCTGTCCTTGTCGACCGTCAGACCATCGGTTTTGATATAGTCGTAAAACTTACCGTCGGCAGTCACCTGACTATCGAAAAAATCTTTTGAGCGAGAATAGCCTGGCGAGGTCAAGGTGTATCTCGCACCAATGGAATGATTGGCATTGAAATCATAGCTAAAACCACTGATAAGACGATGCGATTCTATACGACCTGTTACTTCGTTGTTGTTATGCTGTTGCCAAAGCGTATCGACATGTACAGTCTGTTCGTAGGTGGCCTTTTGCATCCATGTTGCATCAGAGAACTTATAAGTGGCAAAGAGATTCAGTCCATTATGACGATAGTTCATGTTAACCTGTTGGATGGTATTGTCGTGCTTATTGTACCAATACACAGAGCGAGTATCAAAGCCGAAGCCTTCGCCTTTCTTCTTGATGGTCTTGATTTTGATTACCGCATTTACCGAAGCATCGTAGGCGGCTCCTGGATTCTGGATGACTTCCACACTCTTGATGTCGGACGATTTGATGTTATCCAACTCACTGATGTCTTGCATCTTCCTGCCGTTGATATATATAATAGGTGTACCCTTGCCGACCACCTCATATCCATCTTTCTTCTTCACGATACTCGGCACATGCTTCAATACATCTTCTGCCGTACCCATCTTGCCAAGCACGGTTCCTGCCACGTTGGTCAGCAGTCCTTCGTGGGTCTTCTTATATTGAGGAAGATGAGCTTTCACCACCACTTCGCCAAGTTCTTTGGAGAACTTATCAAATAGGGTCGTGTCGGAAATCTGTTCGCCGTTGATGTTCTGTGCCATTATCTGTGTTATGGCAATGCCACTGAAGAATGCTACTAATGCAAGTCTTTTCATTGTCTTATTATTCTTTATGTTGTTACTATTCTTATTTGTTGCAAAATAGCAAGGCAACGGCTATGCCAAAAACATAAACAACTGATTATCAGAATATATAGGAAAAAGGCCATAAGATGACCTGTCTAAATACTTGACACTGCTGTCTAGTTATTAGACAGAAAAGCCATCAAAAAGGTTGCGATGCGACATCATCTCCTTCATATATTCATGGTATTATCATTGTATTCTTGCTGCAAAAGACTGAAAAACAATAAAATAGCAAAATCTATCGCATTTTTAAGAGGAACTTTTTGCACTATCAATACACTTTTATGAGGGACTTTTCGAGCTATCCATACACTTTTATGAGGGACTTTCTACTTTTTTGTAGCAGTTTCCCAAAAATGAACTGTAAACAAACATAAAACCAAGACAACAACAGACAACAAACTGGATTTCAATAGAGAACTGCGATTATGCCGAGATACTGCGACATGCTGTCGCAGTAATTGAACATGCCAGGACAGAAATAGCCCGACATATCGATGGTTTTATGCAGGGCATAATGAGAAAGTGCAACGGAGCGTAGCACTTTTGCCGTAGTCGCACAATCTGCTGCTGTTGAGAAAGGGATAGAGGTGGAATTTTCACTTGAAAATATGGGAAAACCTATCGGAGTGGCGGATATGGTAAAGAGGTATGCGGATATGGTAAAGTAGAAGCTATGTAAAAGAAGGATCGCAAGTTCAACATAGAACTGTAATTTTCTGGTAGATGAGAATAAATAATCTAATACCAGAAAACACCGAGGGGTTTGGGGGCGAGAAGCCCCCATCAGTTTAAATTCAAAATACAATGGACTAGACGAAAGAATGCCATGGAGTTGCAAACCGCCTTGCATCTCATAAAAGAAGGAATTGTCTTCGAGAAGGAGAACGCTCAGACTGAGGCATTCCATCATTGATATAATGGTTGGTTATGATTGCTGAACAGATTCGTCATTCCCCACAATAATGTTCCCAATCTATCTCGTTCAGGTATTTCTCCACTTGAGCCTTGATTTCGGGAATATTCTCTTTTGCGGTTGCCCAAAGAATACGAGGTAACACCTGCGAATAACCATGCACCAAAACATGGCGCATACCTTCCACCTGTTTCCAAGGAATCTCCGGGTGACTTGCATTGAATTCCCTAACTAGCTCTCTCATATACCAAGATTTTATCTCGTTCCACACTCTCCTGAGCATACGGACGCAAAGAGCCATCAACAACCAAGTCAACTTCACGACCTAGCAGTTGCTTCAAATCCTCATACATTCCTCCATGAGTAAGCAAAGTAAACGAACCATGCTCAAAATCGGGGACAAAGAGAATATCTATATCGCTCTGAGCCTTTTCTTCACCACGAGCAAAAGACCCAAAGATCCATGCCTTCAACACAGGCTTCCTAGACATATAATCATGGATTATACGTATAATTTGATATCTATCCATATTTACCTCCTCATATTTAAATAGTAATAAGAAGATGTTTAACCCATTCATCACAAGCAGTATTATGCCAATGCCTCCACTTTCCAGTCATCGATACTTCGACGGTCTTCCGAGAAGTTGATACCCACCTTGTATTTCTTTCTGCTGTCATCGGCGAAGGCAGCGAGATAGTCCTTGCTGTCGATTTGCTCCATCGCTGCCTCAGCATCCTTTTTATATTTAAGTTCCAATACATAGATGCTGCGCTTGGTTTTCAGCACCATGTCGATTCTGCCATCAGATGTAGGCACCTCTGGAGTAACATCACATCCGAGGATTAACAATATGGTGTAGAGCACGGCTTGGTAATGGCGTTCGTTGTTGTTGACCAATGTATATGGGAACTTCTTGTAGAAAGTCTGGAGATGAGGGAGGAATGCCTCCATATTGTCCTCGGCACTCAGGATGAAGTTCTTTGCCCATGCCATGTAGATAGCATCACGGTCGCCCATGCCGTCTGGGGCATAATAGCGGAAGAGGCTGTTGGAGAAGCCCTTGCGCACCTCTTCATTAGGGAAGGCAAGCTTGTATAATTTCGCCAAACGATTGTATGACTTGATTGTGAGATAGCCGCTTTGGTATAATACCGGCACAGGGTCAACAATCTTCTCTGTTGGAGTATCGAAGCGGTCGGAGGTTGTCCAAATGTCGTCCAACTGGAGCATATCAACATTTTTCTCTTGAAGCAGTTCTATCAGGAAGGTAGGAGTACCCGTAGAGAACCAATAGCTATCAAACTCATGGGTCTCTAAGCAATTGAACATGCTGTAAGGATTATACATATCGGCACCTTTCCCACTAAAGTGGTAGCCATCGTAATTATATCTCAGCTCAGCTAAGGCCTCCTCATAGTTCATATCATTGGCCTGAGCCAATTCCTCTATGTCATCGTGGAAATTTTCCAAGAGTTCTTCCTTGCTGATGCCACAGATAGAACTGTACTTATCCCACATGCTGATATTCGTGATATTGTTCAGTTCGCTGAAGATACTCAACTGGCTAAACTTGGAGATTCCTGTTAAAAAGACAAAATGAAGATTGTCCTCTTCTGACTTCAAAGGACTGAAGAAGTTGCGCATGATGTCACGTATCTTGTCCTGCAAGTCCTTGTCTTTCATAGAGTCGTGCATCGGCGCATCATATTCATCGATGAGCACAACCACATTCCTGTCGGTCTTTTGCTTGGCGGCATTGATGATGCGAATCAATCGGACATTAAAAGCCTCGGTACTAACAGAAGTTATTTGGTATAAATCCTCGTATGTTTCAAGAATCTTATCAAGAGTTTCTATCAGGCTTTCCATATTATAATATTTCCCCTTGCTAAGATCAAGATGGATAACGGGGTGTTTCTCCCAATCTTTTTCCAAAGCTTCCAGCTTTAGTCCTTTGAATAGCTCTTTCTTTCCTTCGAAGTATGCTTGTAGGGTTGTGACAAGGAGTGACTTTCCGAATCGTCGAGGACGACTCAGAAAGCAATATTTCTTCTCATGCACCAACTCATAGATTAAGTCGGTCTTATCTACATATACATAATTTCCCTCTATGATATTCTTGAAAGTCTGTATTCCGAGAGGATATCTTCTACCTTTCATAAGCTATTCCCTTTAATTATGGTGGCAAAGTTAAGGTATTTTTCTTGATTAACCAAACATTTTGTAGTCTTTTAGCCCGATAACTCGAAAAATCACCTTAAATGTCTCTACTTTTGAATAAAAGTAACAAAAGATTACTAACGCTTCCTACCTCATATCGTCAAGAAACTACAATGTTGCAAATCGCCTTGGCCAGCAAGTTCACTATACACAAGAAAAATGTTTTTCTTTTTTTATTGCCACATCTGCCACACATGAATTTAACTCATTGATTATAAACGAATAATGCGTGGCAATAAGCGGTACTTTTATTGTCACCTAATGCCACCTAATGCCACGCTCCAGGTCAGGCAACTAGGGTTCTTGAGCCAGCTTCATGGCATCGGGGATATTCACCGAAGACGTTGCCCAGTTTTGCCCGAAGCCTCGGGCAAATGTGCCCGACATGCCCGGGCACATTTGTTCATTACGTCGGTCATTCGTGCTCATTATGTCGGTCATCCTTGCTCATTACGTCGGTCATCCTTGCTCAAGTACGTGGGATGGCAAACCTCTGTGGTTTAACGATTTTAGGTGACCACTTTTAGTTTTATTTATAAGACGAGTTGGCTCGGTTAAAACTTATTTATAATTCACGTTGACTTTCCTGAAGCTTAGTCATATTTTTAGTTGAGCACCTTAAATAGATAGTCATATCTGGAGTTTGACTTCATATTCTCCACAAAGCAAGTCCACTGGTTCACAAAAAACACGATACCTCCAGCCATACTTTTGAAATATTATGCTTATCTTTGCACCAAACTTATCAGTATGGAAGAATATCTCATCATATCAAATGCCAACTTCTTGCTCAGAGTGGCTTCCGAACAGATAGCATACGTCTGTTCGGAAGGAAGCTATTGCAATCTCCGACTCACCAACGGCGATGAATACACCTTCTCGTTCAACCTTGTGGTCTTTGAGAAGAAAATAGTAGAGCAACTTGCCCAAACGGCACACTTCTTCGCCCGTGTTGGCAGAAACTACATTATTAATAGTCAGCACATTTTCAGCATCAACCTCAACACTTCAGAACTAGTGTTGTACAACGAGTGGTTTAGCGAGAAATTCACCCTGCACGTCAGCAAGGAACCACTCAAACAATTAAAAGCACTTTTAGACAACTCCATAAAATCGTAAAAGGTATGAAAGGAAAAAACAATCAGGAAGAAACTTATTTCCTGGGCAAAGCACAGGAAACAAGATACACAAAATCTCATTTATATAAAAAGGTAATTGGGATTGCCGCTTGCGTGATAGCAATAATAGGTATAACCATCGTCCTTATGTTCAAACCGCAAAGCGTATCGCAACCTCATGTGTTAAAGACGATAGCAGTTTTACCGGAAGGTGGTCAGATGCCTGTCTTCAACGGCAATGGCGACATCAACGATTTCCTAAGATGGGTGATGACAAACATCCAATATCCTAAAGGATTGGAAGACAAACCTGCGCGAGTAGTCATCAACTTCACCGTTCAAAAGGATGGAACATTGGGATTGTTTAAAGTTCTCGAAGCTCCCAAAGAAAAAGCATACGAGCAGACTGTGATTGAACTTCTCAAGAAAAGTCCCCATTGGAAGCCTGCCAGGCTCTCCGATGGCGAGGAAGTCAACATGGAGTTTACCTTGCCTGTCGTTTTCACTCCCGAAGTAAGAAAGAAATAATCAGCAAAAACGATGAAACAGTTTAGATTGATCCTTATATTATGGCTATGTATGGCAATGAATGCCAAGGCCAACGAGACCACAACAAATCAACTTCAACAAGGAGATAGCTGTTTGAGTAGATATGATGTGTTTCATGCAACCCAATACTACCAAAAGTATCTGGAAGCAAATCCGTCTCACCTGGGAGCACGCAGGAAACTGGCTTCCTGCTATCGGAAAGTAGGCAACTACACCGCCTGCATTTCTTGCCTAGACAAGATTCCATCAGATAGCATCAACCACGAAGACATGCGAATGTTCTATTATGCATATCTCAATCAGAACAACAATGACAAGGTTTCTCTCTGGGGTGAACGCATCGCATTCTTATTCCCATACGACAGTGAAATTATCGCTTCGCTTGCAGTGCATTACAATGGAGTGAACAAACCAGACAGAGCAGAAAAAGTGGCGAAGAATTACATTTCTCAATGTGATTCCACGAACTTATATGTCAACAAGGAATATGCCTATTCCCTATTCATGCAATTCAAATACGATGAGGCTATACCCTTGTATGAGAAACTGATAGCGCAAGGATTTGATAATTTCGAATCCAATTTCATCCTTGGTCTCTGTTATGAGGACCTGCCGGACAATGAAAAAGCGCTGAAACATTACCAGAAAGCAGTTCAGTTCAAAAGCGACAATGCCACTTGCCTTTTCCACTTGGCTTTGATAGAGAAATCCTTCTGCATGGATTCATTGTCTATGGCTCATTTCAACCAGTCATTAGAGGTTTCCTTGCCAAAAGACAGAGCTTTGCGAACCTATAAATGGCTAGCCGACTTACATTTTCAACACAACCGATATGCAGACGCAGCCCATGACTTTGAGTTATGCACCTTATACGATGAGGAAGATAATCCTCTCAACCATTACAATGCCGCCCAAATGTTCATAGCTTCCAAGAACAAGCTGAAAGCGAAACAGCATCTCCAGATGTTCTTAGCAAATGCAAACAGACTAGAAGATAAAAAAGAGGCAGCGCAACTCATATCCAAAGCCAAAGAGCAGCTCAAGCAATAACCATCAAACTCACATAAATACATGAAAATAAATTTTATCTTAGGTTCAGCATTATTGCTGAGCCAGCCCCTTTGCGCTCAAAACGAAGAGGCAAAAGACACGCTTACCACCCAGATGATGATGCAAAACCTGCCAGAGGTTTTCGTCAAGGCGACACGTCCTATCGTCAAGGCAGAAAGAGGACAGTTGGTTTACAACATGCCACTGCTCATAGAGAAAATGCCGGCAGACAACGCTTATGATGCCCTTACCCGAATACCAGGAGTAAACGAACTAAACGGCAACATCAACTATGCAGGAAAGGAACTGACTCTCATCATCAACGGCAAACCAACCACGCTCAATTACGCACAACTGGCAGAGCGATTAAAAGCCATGCCCGCCTCACAATTAGCCAAAGCCGAAGTGATGCTGGCAGCGCTAGCACGCCTACATGTTCGTGGAATGGTCATCAACCTGATTACCAAAGACTATGTAGGAAAGAACCTACTTTCAGGACAAATACAAAGCATCTGGAGCCAAAGCAAATACGGAGAAGGGGAAGGCAAAGGCAACCTGCTGTTCCAAAAAGGAAAATTCGGACTGGATGCCATGTATTCATTTACAGATGGAACATCATACGGTGAAACTACTACCAATGCCAATCATCCGCTTCAAGGAAAGCGAGTAGCGTATCATGACAAGACCTCACAGAAAACCCTTGGATTGACTCACAACTATCGCTTGGGACTGAGTTATGCATTTGCTGATAACCACCAGCTATCCCTGGCATATACAGGAAAATGGGACAGCAGTCATCCTCATCATGAAACGATGGGAACAGGCACATCCCAGCAACAGGGCAATGAACATACCTACCTGCACAATGTAGATGCCAGCTACAACCTGCCCTTTGGACTACAAATAGGCATATCCTATCTCAACTACCAAAATCCCAGCCAGCAATGTCTGGAAGGAACAATACTTGACGAAGAACGTATTCTATACACAAACAGCAAGCAGGTAATAGACAAATGGCTTTTCACCGCCGATCAATCCCACTCATTGAAGAAGGGTTGGGAACTGTCGTATGGTATGAAATTCCAAAACAGCAACAACAGAAGCTACCAAACCACGACCAACAAGGATGGAGCAGACATTCCAGATGCAACCAGCCAGGTGAATATCGAAGAAAGAATCTTGAGTTTCTATAGCGGCATAAGCAAACAGATAAACGAGCGAATCAGCTTGGAAGCCTCTGTCGAAGCGGAGCAGTACCATTCTCCACAATGGAACAAATGGCATATTTATCCCACACTTAATGCATCGTGGAAAGCCAATCCTGGCAACATACTCAACTTATCCTTCAGTTCCAGCTCACAGTTTCCTAGCTATTGGTCAACTATGAGCAGCATTTACTATGCCTCTACCTATATGGAGATATGGGGAAATCCTCATCTCAAGCCTTACTCTACATACGAGACCAACCTGATGTGGACTATCAAAAGTCGCCATGCATTGATGGCATTTGCAGAGTTCCAACCCAACTATTCTGTGCAGTTGCCTTATCAGACTACCGACCACCTGGCAGTCATTATGAAGGAGACCAATTTCGACTATAACCATACTATGGGCATTAGAGCATCGACGACTTTCGGTATAGGCAATTGGATGAACGGAAGTGTTTCGGCAACAGGAATCTACAGACATGACAAGAGTAACGATTTCTTTGACTTGCCCTTCAATCGCAAACATATCTCTGCCATTCTTGCCGGAAATCTATCCGCCCAGCTTAGCCAAAGCCATCACATCCATTTCATACTTAACCCATTCTATCAGTCAAAAGCCATTCAAGGACTCTATGACATCAAATCAGTCTTTCTTTTGAATGCTATGTTGAGATGGGCTCCCGATAATGATAAATGGAGCATTGTGGTTAAAGGCAGCAACATCTTCAACGAGGGATTCTCTACAAAATCAGTACAAGCCAATCAAGACTACCACATGAACATCAAGCAAGATTGGGCATCTGCCTCCATCTCCATCATCTATAAGATAGGCAAGTACAAGGAAAAGAGAACCAAGGACGTAGATACTTCCAGAATGGGAGTAAACTAGCGAATTTCTTAAAATATCGTCAGTAAACAAGCGTACTTTCTTAAAAAATCGTCTATAGACACGCTATTTTCAGATAAAAGTAGTATCTTTGCACCATAATTGCATTTTAACTATAAGACGACAATGAAAATAACAATTATCGGAGCAGGTGCCATGGGCGGTGCTATGGCTGAAGGACTCTTGCAGAGCGAGAAGTTCACTCCATCAGATATTACGGTATCAGACCATAACCAACCAGTATTGGATCACTTCGCAAGCGAAGGAGCCAGCGTAACTCTCGACAACCAGTTGGCTTGCCACGGCGCAGACATCGTATGCGTGGTAGTAAAGCCATGGTGCGTGGAGAAGACATTGAAAGGAATCAAGGAGGCACTCAACTACAAGAATCAGAAACTCGTAGTCGTTGCTGCCGGTGTGCCATCAGCCAACATCAAGGAGTGGTTAGACAAGGATGGTATCACCCCAACCTTCTTCCTCGTGATGCCAAACATCGCCATCGCCTACAAGCAGTCGATGACCTTCATCACTCCTGTAGATGCATCTGCCACAGAAATCCAGCAGATTACAGAAATCTTCGATGAATTGGGCGAAAGCCTCATCATGGAAGAACGCCTCTTCCCTGCTGCCACCGCCATGTCGTGTGCCATCGCTTACGCCATGCGCTATGTAAGAGCCAATGTGGAAGGCGGCGTAGAGATGGGCTTCAAGGCAAAGGATGCCCAGAAGATTGTCTTGCAGACCATCAAGGGAGCCGTAGAGCTGCTTCAGGAAACAGGCGAACACCCTGAGGCTGCCATTGATAAGGTTACTACTCCAGGCGGCTGCACCATCAAGGGCCTCAACACCATGGAACAGGGCGGCTTTACTAGCGCTGTCATCAATGGTTTGCTGGCAGGAAAAAAATAAAATCTATCTGTAGATGATAGAAGACATATAGCAAACAACCCATAAAAAAAAGCAAATGCAACAGGAGTTTTATGCTCTTGCTGCATTTTTTATGTTTTATAAGATAGCAAACTACATTTATTGCACATAATCCTTGGATAAATGGAAAAATAAATGTATCTTTGCCAAAGAATAAAAGAACAGAAAGACTATGGCAGAGATGATCACAAGGAAATTGCCAGCAGGCATACAATTCTTTAGCATTATCCGCAAGGATGGCTACTTATATGTTGACAAGACCGACTTGGTATGGCAACTTACTCACTCAGGTGATTTATACAATTATCTGAGCCGTCCTCGTCGTTTCGGTAAATCTCTGCTTATAGATACCTTGCAATGCTACTTCGAAGGCAAGAAAGAACTCTTTGATGGGCTGAAGATTATGGAACTGGAAGAAGAATGGACTGAGTATCCCGTCATCAGACTTGACATGAGCGGTGCAGGTGCCACTGCTGCCGAAATCAAAGACTATCTCAATCTTGAGTTTTCGAAATATGAAGCTTTATACAGCATCAAGCCTAAAGAGACATCTCGCGAATCCGTACGTTTCCAAGTTATCCTTGACACAGCCTATCAAAAGACAGGTAAGCAAGTAGTGGTACTGATTGACGAATACGATTCCCCTTTGCAGCATTCATGGAAGACACCAGAGCATGAAGGTTGCACTGAAGTTTATCGTTCTGTATTCTCCGTACTCAAACTCAAAGGAAATGTACTTCGCTTTGTCTTCATCACAGGCATCACGAAGTTTACCCAGATATCCCTATTCTCTGTACTTAACCATCTGACAAACATCAGCTTTCTCCCACAATTTGCCCCTCTTTGTGGCATCACCGAGGAAGAAATGACAGTCAACTTCGCCCCAGAGTTGGAAGCCTTGGCAGATAAGATGGAATGCAGCATTGAAGAAGCACACGACAAGTTGAAGACCTATTATGACGGTTATCATTTCAGCGATGAGAACATGACCGACATCTACAATCCGTTCAGCTTGCTCAACGCCCTCTCCCAATTGCGTCTGCGCAACTATTGGATTTCATCCGGCGCCACTTCCATGCTGAATAAATTCGTAAACAACATGGAGTTACGCCTTCATGACTTCGAAGATTGCTACATCGACAAAGACACACTGGAGACATCAGATGTCATAGAAGGCGGTTCCGAACTATTTCTCTATCAGACAGGTTATCTCACCATCAAGGGTTTTGATGAAGATGGATATTCTTTAGGCTTTCCGAATGAGGAAGTAAGAAAGGCTCTCTATAAAGCCGTATTGCCTGCACTGACCCAGAAGGACATCACGGATATTGTCTCCATACAAAGTAGGTTGATGCACAATATGAATAATGGCAATTTGGAAGAAGCCAAGCAGTGTATGAAATCTCTCATCTCAAATGTCCCATACAGCAATAAGAAATTGGTAAGTATGGACATGGAGGAGCGTTATCGCCTTATCATCAGCACCATACTGAATGCCATAGGCTGCCAAGTAGAAGTAGAACACATGCTATCAACTGGCAGGATAGACATCGTAGCCTCCACCTCTCGTTTCATCTATGTGATGGAACTAAAGTTAGCAAACAACGGAGGGATAAATGCTGCCGAAAAACAAATGATTGACAACGGCTATCTCAAGCCATTCTTGGCAGATGACCGAAAAGTTATAGGGGTAGCTGTAGAATTAGATGACATGGGCAAAGGACTCATTGATTGGAAAGAAGTTAAATAACAAAATGTTTAATCAAAAACAAATGAAATTATGAGACGATTATTATTAACATTTGCCGTACTAAGCACATTTGCTCTTACGGCTAACGCACAGGACGTAAGAAAATTCACCTATGATGTAGGCGGCTATTGGGTAAAGCTGGACACCAAGAACATGCGCTTTCTCATGGATGGCTGCGGCGAAGAAGAGTGGGACAAAGTCCTTAACTACAAGAAAGTAGGCAACAAGGAGAGTTTCTCTACCAAGAGCGGAACTGGTGGAACTATACGCCATGAGTTTGTAAAGAAAAGCGAGAACAAATATACCTATACAATCACATACCCTGGTTATAAGCCGCAAACGGAGAACGTTACTGTCGGCTCAGATGCCCCTTCAGCTAAGGAGGCAGCCAAGAACCCTGTGAAAGCTGCCAGCGATGGCGTAAAGGGATTGTTCAATAAAGGCAAGGGGCTGTTCAAAAAGAAAGACAAGAAATAACCATATATAAAAAATGCTGCAAGAATCTGAGTTCTTGCAGCATTTTTCACATATAACACGAAAATTATCTTGGTCCCAAGAATCGATCACCGTTCAAGTGAATCATGTGGTCGGGCATATCTGCCATCCACACTTCCGTATCCCAAGCAAGAGACTCCGAGAACTTTTTGAATGTTTTAAAATCTAGAAAAGCCGTAACAAAGATTTTACCGCTCTTCACATTCTTTGTCAACTCTTGAAGTTCAACTATTCTCTTGTTATCCATCGGACCTACGGAAGTAACAGACTCTATAAAATAAAGCCAATCTTTATCTTCCCGATAGAGAACCACATCTGGCATTTTATCATGCAATGTTATCTCAAAACCCAACTCGCAGAGTCTTTGCTCATTCTTTACAAGGTCTTTCTCTGTTGTATCACCCACATAAAGACATTCGGCACCAGGTGCAAACCGAGCACCAAACTCTTCTATGATTGCCTTTTGCAATTCATTATGCTTTCCTGTTGAGAAAGACATCTTCAGGCATTGTTCCTGGGTCCAACGATTCAAACTATATGCTAAAGAAAAACAAGTTTGGTATATGGAAGATGAAGTCTGCGCATTCTAATAGTTTTATGCTCTTATACATAAATATCACTTTAATCTATTAATTTATCAGCAGATTGTTTGGATATATCAACAAAAAGTCGTAATTTTGCCCCAAAATGCGAAGGTTTGCAATATACCTTCGCCAGGAACAACTAAAAAGAATAGCACTATGGATGAAGCAATCAAACAAATCGGTGAAAGGCTGAAAGGTCTCCGCGAGGTTCTCAATATTCCTGCCGAGGAAATTGCAGAACTGTGCGAAATCAGTCTTGATCATTACCTCAAGATAGAATCCGGTGAGGCGGATCCTTCTGTTTATCGCCTGTCAAAAATCTCAAAGCGATACGGCATCGACCTCGACGTATTGCTCTTCGGCGAGGAACCTCGCATGAAGGGATACTACGTTACCCGCAAGGGACAGGGACCGGAGATAGACCGCAACAACCAGTATAAATACCAGAGCCTTGCCGTAGGATTCAAGGATAGAAAGGTGAATCCGTTCATGGTACAGGTGGATCCGTTGCCAGGCGACAAGAAGCCGAACAAGAACGGACACGACGGGCAGGAATATGATTATGTGATTGAGGGACAGCTCGAAGTAACCATCGAAGAGAAGGTGATGGTGCTGAATCCGGGCGACAGCATCTATTTCGACAGTAGAAAGTCGCATTGTTTCCGCTCACTCAACAATGAGCCTGCCAAGTTCCTTTGTATAATTATCTAGAAGAGTAACTATGATCGAGAGATTTCTAAAACAGACAAAATTTACTTCAGAGCAAGACTTCAAGGAGCATCTGGAGTTTATCATACCAGAAGATTTCAACTTTGCCTACGACGTGATGGACGAATGGGCAAAGATCAAACCAGACCACGTGGCGCTGCTTTGGGCAAGTGAACGTGGCGAAGAAATCCGTTTTACATACAAGGACCTGAAGGAGCAGAGCGACAAGGCTGCTGCTTACTTCCAGAGTCTCGGCATCGGTCACGATGATAAGGTGATGCTGATTCTGAAGCGTCACTATCAGTGGTGGCTTGCCATGCTCGGTCTCCACAAGTTGGGTGCCGTAGCCATCCCTGCCACCCACATGCTTACCAAGCACGACATCGTTTACCGCAACAATGCAGCAAGCGTGAAGGCTATCATCTGCTGCGGCGATGATTACGTGGTAGAGCAGATTAACGAGGCAATGCCAGAGAGTCCTACCGTCAAGACCCTGATCAGTATCGGTCCGGATATCCCTGAAGGTTTCCACGACTGGATGAAGGAATGGAACGAATGTGCTCCTTTCGTTCGTCCGGAGCATGTAAACTCTAATGAGGATACCCTGCTGATGTACTTTACATCGGGAACCACAGGCGAGCCAAAGATGGTGGCACACGATCACCTCTATGCGCTCGGTCATCTGACCACGGGTGTATATTGGCACAATCTCCACGAGAACTCCATCCATCTTACCGTAGCCGATACCGGTTGGGGCAAGGCTGTATGGGGCAAGCTCTACGGACAATGGTTTGCCGGAGCCACCGTCTTTGTCTTCGATCACGAGAAGTTTACGGCTGATAAGATCATGCGCCAGATTGAGAAGTATCACATCACCTCTTTCTGTGCCCCTCCTACCATCTATCGCTTCATGATTCAGGAAGATTTCTCTAAGTATGACCTCAGCAGTCTTGAATACTGCACCACTGCGGGCGAGGCTATGAACCCATCCGTGGCAGAGACCTTCCAGAAACTTACTGGTGTTCAGATTTACGAGGGCTTCGGACAGACTGAGACCACGATGACACTCGGAACCTTCCCTTGGATCAAGCCAAAGCTAGGAAGCATGGGCAAGCCAAATCCACAATATGATGTTCACATCCTGCGCCCTGACATGACGGAATGCGAAGATGGTGAAAAGGGCGAGATTTGCATCCGCATCGGCGACAACAAGCCTATCGGTCTCTTCAAATATTACTATCGTGACGAGAAGCAGACCAAATCGGTTTGGCATGATGGTTTCTATCACACGGGCGATATGGCCTGGCGTGATGAGGAAGGCTACTTCTGGTTTGAGGGCAGAATCGATGACGTAATCAAGAGCTCGGGCTACCGCATCGGTCCTTTCGAGGTAGAGAATGCCCTGATGACTCACCCTGCCGTAGTAGAGTGCGCCATCACCGGTGTGCCAGACCCAATCCGCGGTATGGTAGTCAAGGCTACCGTCGTACTGAAGGATGAATACAAGAGTATGGCGGGCCCTGACCTCATCAAGAAGCTGCAGGATCATGTAAAGCATGAGACCGCTCCTTATAAATATCCTCGCATCATCGAATTCGTAGATGAACTGCCAAAGACCATCTCCGGCAAGATTCGAAGAGTAGAGATTAGAGAGAAAGACAACAAAAAATAAAGAAGAATGCGCTGGGAGGGCAGGTTTTGTTTCCTGCCCTCACCCAGTATGTCAACATAAAAGAATTTATGAGAAGAATAGTAGTAAAGGTGGGCAGCAACGTGCTGACCCGAGAGGATGGACATTTGAACGTAACTAGAATGTCGGCTTTGGTTGACCAACTGGCTTGGTTGAGAAGGCACGACTACGAGGTGATACTCGTATCTTCTGGTGCCGTGATGGCAGGCAGGGGCGAATTGCAGGTAGACCACCAGCTGGACAGTGTAGAGCAGCGACAGCTGTTCTCTTCCGTAGGTCAAGGCAAGCTGATTAGATTGTATTATGACCTGTTCAGAGAATACAACATCAAGGTGGGACAGGTATTGACCATGAAGGAGAACTTCCTTGCCAAGGAACAGTATCAGAACCAAAAGGCTTGTATGGAACTGATGTTGGAGAATGGCGTACTCCCTATCGTCAACGAGAATGATACCGTATGCCTCACCGAGCTAATGTTTACGGATAACGATGAATTATCTGGCTTGATTGCAAGAATGCTGAATGCCGATGCCCTCGTTTTGCTCTCCAATGTAGATGGCATTTACAATGGCGACCCATCTCTCCCAACCTCTCGCATCATCCCTTCGGTATATTACGACCGAGATGTGAGCGAATATGTGAGCGATGAGAAGAGTAGCCACGGCAGAGGCGGCATGATTTCCAAATTGAAGACCGCCCAGGATGTAGCGAATGCCGGCATCAAGGTGATCATTGCCAATGGTAATACCCCAAACATCCTCATCGACCTCAAAGAGCATCCGATGGAGACCCTACATACAGAGTTTGCTCCAAGACCGATGGAAAAATAATAGAA
Source organism: Prevotella sp. SGI.167 (assembly GCF_050313615.1). Lineage (NCBI taxonomy): Bacteria > Pseudomonadati > Bacteroidota > Bacteroidia > Bacteroidales > Prevotellaceae > Prevotella > Prevotella sp. SGI.167. The sequence goes on from NZ_JBNPLT010000024.1 coordinate 55,319, forward strand.
TCACAAGCAATGGCAAAGAAAAAAGAAATACGTAACAGTACTGCAGAGTTTCTTACCTTCGTGGCAGAGGGTAAGGAACAAGGCGTACAGGTATTGTATAAAGACGAGACGGTGTGGGCTACACAGAAGGCAATGGCGACATTGTTTGACTGCTCAACCGATAACATCAGCTTGCACTTAAAGAACATTTTCAAGTCTGGTGAACTGCAGGAAGATTCAGTTACCGAGAAAAACTCGGCAACTGCCTCAGATGGCAAGACGTATCAAACCAAATTCTACAACCTCGATGCTATTATCAGTGTAGGATATCGTGTAAACTCCATCCGTGCCACCCAGTTCCGCCAATGGTGTACTTATGTCATCCGCCAATTCTCACTGCGTGGCTACATCATAGACAAGAAGAGAATGGAGAACGGATCGTTTATCGGGGAGGATTACTTCGAGCACCTGCTCTCCGAGATTCGCGAGATCAGAATGAGCGAGAGGCGGTTCTACCAGAAATTGACGGACATCTATGCCACAAGTATCGACTACAATAAGGATGCACCAACGACCCGCCTATTTTATAAGAAAATGCAAAACAAGATGCATTTTGCCGTACATGGTCATACTGCGGCAGAACTTATCGTTGACCGTGCCGATGCTGACAAGGAACACATGGGGTTGACTACATGGGAGAAAGCTCCCAACGGAAAAATAGTAAAAGCAGATGTGAGCATAGCTAAGAACTATCTCAAGGAATCGGAGCTTGATGATATGGGAAAACTTGTCAACACCATTTTGGATTTTGCCCAACGCATGGCAGACCGTCACATTCCCATGACAATGGAGGATTGGGCGAAACGTATAGATATCGTTTTAGAAGCTGGTGGAGATGCCGTCTTGAAAGACGCTGGGGAGGTGACGGCAGAGTATGCAAAGGAATATGCCGAGACTGAGTTTGAAAAATACCGCATCATCCAAGACCGCCTTTTCCGCTCCGACTTCGACAAGTTTGACGGCAACGAAGACTTGCCATCTTTGGATTTCAAGGAGTAAGTATTTCTTTGAAGGCATTACATAAATATATTTAGACGCATGAACCATTCGAGGTGAAGATTATTGAATAAAAATAAAAGGCATCAGAAAATATGGACAAAAAAGAATTGAAAGAAAGAGAAGTGAAGGTAACAGAACTTGCTGTGAACTTCTGCAACGAGAAGTTGGACGAGGAATGTGCCACACTATGCACCCAGCTGATACAGAAACTTGGAAGGAAACGCACCAATCCTCTCCAGTCTGGAAGATTAGAGATTTGGGCAGCAGCAGCTGTTTACACCATATGCAGCATCAACTTCATATTCAGCAAGGACTCCCGACTAAGCTTGACATCGAATGACATCTGTGAATATTTTGGCACAAGCAACTCTACCACGGCGCAAAAGTCGAGGACGATAAAAGACTTGCTGAAGATAAGTCAAGTATTCGATCCCAACTTTTCATTGAAAGAGATTGCCACAAACAATCCTTTCAATCGTCTTCGAATGTCAAATGGATTTTTCTTCTTCGACTAATGTCAAAAGACAAGGCTACATTACGGGCATTCCTTGCCAATAACTATGCACCATGCCCAAAAAGTGGGACAACGTTCCACCTTTTTGGCATGGTGTATTGTTT
>NZ_JBNPLT010000025.1:0-54147 GCF_050313615.1 Prevotella sp. SGI.167
GGGTGATTTACCGTTAGTTTTCTCGTATTCTCTGTCTTATTTGGCGAAAAATTGTTTTTTGAGTTCCACGATTTTTCCACCAAAACATCATACATATCAAACCCAACAAACCTGAGATGACTGTAATTATAGTCAATACAAAAAACTTGTTTGATGATTCTTGCTATCTAAAGTAAGCAAAGCTGCAAGCAAAGAGAAAAATACAGATAGTAAAGCTACGCCAAAATTCAACCACAAAGAAGCATCAGATCCTTTCTCTAGCAAGACAAGTTCATGCTCTGCAACTTCATAAGTAGTAAACTCTGCTATGCGCCCTCGTTTTACAGAAACCTTTTCTTCTTCATGTGACTCATGACCTTCCAACTTTGGGAACTCAGTAATAGTTTCTTTCACCAACTGTTCAAAATGTTTACCATCCATATCAGACATTATCTTTTAACCATTTGTTAGAACAAATTGGATTTCTCCAAGCCGCAACATTTGCTGATTCGACAACTATCAAACGACTACCTTCCACTAATATTTTTTCTATTTCATCTCTAATTTCGCTAGCTTCCTTCGTTGTTAAAACTGCCCACGTAGACTCTGTTATATGAGCCCAACCAGAATATGATTTTAACTTTTCAAATAGCTTTTCATAATCTCCACCATCTGCCAAATCGTAGGATACGATATATGATTTCTTTTCCATTTTTGTTAAATCAAAGAAATTTGGTAATGATTCTATTGTTAATTTTTTAGCTAATGTTCTTCAGTTTCCATCATCCTCTTATAAAAAGGATAATTATGCTCACCCTTTACTGGGAACTTGCGTTGTTGCGCTTTAACAAAAGCATTAGCAGTTTGCCTTGCTGCTGAAGGTAACAATCCATTATGCATTCCACAATAAATTACCGAATCATAATCCAAAGGGACACTATAATGAGCCAATGCATTTGACATTTCTTGTAATCTCTTTTCGTCATTCGGATGGTGATAACCTTCATTTGGATAAGAGGTTGCTTTCAACCAATTAATCGCATTAACCACTCTCTGGTCTATGTTATAATTAGTCGCTACCGACTCGTTTGTTTCTATATTTATTGCCTCATGGAGATTCAAAAAACTTACATTTTCATCCAAGAGCCAAGGTATCACAATACACGCATAAATATCTGATTTATCCTCATATTTTTCTAACTCTTTTGGAGGAACACCCACAGCTATTAATACTTCGTGTTGAGGGGAACCAGCAAATTGATAATCAGGATTATACGTTTTTATTGTATGTATTTGAATGCGAACTCCGTTTTTGGCAACAACCCCATGATTTTTATAATGCTGTTTTGTAAAACCTATTTCTGACAAAAAAGCCTCATATTGTCTTTGTTGATAAACTAAGAATGTTAGAATCTTCAAATTAGGATTCTCTAGAATTAACTTTTTTGCGAATTCAAAAGCAATCTTAGTATCACCTTTCGAGAATCGTTCTCTATTTAAATAATATACTTTCATTTTATTTGTTAGTTTTAATGTTTATATTATTCTAATATTGCATCATCTATATCTTATAATCCATTAGAAACATAGACATCAAATGAGCTAAAAAATCCGTCAGAAGCATTATTGGTATAAATCTACATTGATGTCGAATGGTGAATCGAAGTCCTTCAGCATGGCATGCTTCGTATCTTTTTCTGAGAGATTGGCATGTTCTGTTGGTATCTTCCAATCGATACCGAGAGTGTCGTCGAGGATGCTGATACCTCCATCTGCTTCTGGATGATAGAAGTTATCACACTTGTATTGGAAGACGGCAGTCTCTGAAAGGACTGCGAAACCATGGGCAAATCCCTTTGGAATGAAGAACTGGACATGATTGTCTTCTGTCAGTTCTACAGCCACATGCTTGCCATAGGTTGGTGATCCTTTGCGAATATCTACTGCTACATCGAGCACTCTGCCTTTTACGCAACGTACCAGCTTGCTTTGAGTATATGGTGGGCGTTGGAAGTGCAGACCTCGCATCACGCCATAGCTGCTCATTGACTCATTGTCTTGGCAGAAGTGAACACTGTGTCCCAGGAGTGGGGCAACCTTCTCTTCAAACTCTCGCTCGCTGAAGCTCTCGAAGAAGTAGCCACGAGCGTCGCGGAAGAGGCGTGGCTCTATAATGAGAACGCCATCAATTTCTGTTTTAATTATATTCATTGTTTTAACTTATGTTCTTTAAAAAAAGATTTTCTAAAATTACTACTGCCGCCGAGGAGGGCTGAAGCTGAACTTTAGCGTTTCACTCTTTTTATAAGCAGCGCATGCTAAAGAATATAAAGAAATATGTATCAATGGGTTATATAGGATTTAAAACATCCATAAAACGCTATTTTTACCCCATTTTCAGTGTTCTGAGTTCAGTATTCAGCCTGATGTTCAGCCTCATGAGACATTGAATAAACAAGTACTATCAATCTTAAGTTACCGAATGGTGAACAGCGGGGTGAACACTTGCCCCAAGCATTCACCTTTTCGGCTCCGCGGTGAACCCTAGTAAAAAGAACTTTGTATATACAGCGCATGCTAGAAATATAAGAGTCTATATTATAATGGGTTATATAGTGTTTTTAACACATTATTAACGCTAAAGGTTGGCATCGGGGTTCACCCTTCACCGACTTCATCACCAAGTGTTCACCCTCACTCTTTCGTAGAGAACGACTATCTTCTGCAGGATACAGCCCCGGCCTGCACTTCTAGGGGTGGGTAGGGTAAGTAAGGCGTAAACAACATAGTTACGAGCACTAAGTATTATGGTTACGACCGCTAAGTATTATGGTTACGACCACTAAGTATCATACTTATTGAGCATAACCCTATCAGTGATAATCGGTGAGTATCGGTGGGATTATTTCTTCTTTCTGTTCTTCGCTACCTTCTGGGTGATGATTCTACCTGGATGTTCTGTGTCCCATACCGCTGCACCTCCATGCTTGAAATAATCCCAGAGGATGATAAGAAGGGCGATACCGGAGAGGACACCAAAAAGTATTAATAAAAGTAATAACATCTTTTTTAATGTATAATTGTTAATGTATAATGTTTAATTGTGATCAAGCTCGCTGTACTTTGAGTGCTGGCTCTTGTACTCTGGCACTATCTCCTTCATCTTCTTCACGATTGCCATATCATCGTAGGTGAAGGAGAGCTGATAGAGGTCTTCCTCGTTCTTGCGTGCCAACTCGTATGGATACTCACGAACCTTGGCTACCATGATCTTTGGATGATGGGTAGGAATGGTAGCTTCCTTGTCGTTCAGGACTTCCTCGAAGAGTTTCTCTCCATCTCGGAGTCCAACGTACTTGATGTCGATGCCATCTACTCCCGAAAGGGCTATCATACGCTTTGCCAAATCGGCGATGCGGACTGGCTTGCCCATATCGAAGACGAAGATCTCGCCTCCCTTACCCATTGTTCCAGCCTCTAATACCAACTTGCAGGCTTCTGGGATGAGCATGAAGAAACGGATGATGTCAGGATGGGTGACAGTGATAGGACCGCCCATCGCTATCTGCTTCTTGAAGATTGGAATAACGGAACCGTTACTTCCCAAGACATTGCCGAATCGTGTGGTGACAAACTGGGTGACGCCCTTTACCTCGCCATCCACAATCGCCTTGTTCAATGCCTGGCAATAAATCTCGCAGATTCGCTTGCTGCAGCCCATCACGTTGGTTGGGTTCACAGCCTTATCGGTAGAAATCATCACAAACTTCTTAGTGCCGTACTTCACAGCCATATCGGCTATCACGCGCGTACCATATATATTATTCTGTACTGCCTCTGATGGGTTGTCCTCCATCATCGGTACATGCTTATAGGCTGCGGCATGGAAAACATAGTCTGGATGATGCTCGGAGAAGATGCGCTCCATACGGGTGGCATTGGTGATGCTGGTTACGATGGTTTCGCAAGGGATATCAGCATAGTTCTTGTTCATGAAGAGACGGACATCGTGCATTGGGGTCTCAGCCTCATCAACGAGAATCAGGCGTTGTGGCTTATAGATGGCAATCTGCTTTACCATCTCGGAACCGATACTTCCAGCTGCTCCCGTAATCAGAATGGTGCGACCGCTGAGGAGCTTTCCTATCGCATTCATATCCACTTCGATTTTGTCTCGTGGAAGAAGATCTTCGATATCTACCTCGCGCATCATCTGATGACGGAGGTTTGACTTGCCGTCCCAGCTCTGTGCCTTCGGCATCATCATAATCTTGATACCTTCTGCAGTGAGCTTGTCAATCATATCCTGCTTCTCCAGGAACTTCTCTGTGACCAGAGGGCTTACGAAGAGGGTCTTGACATTCATCTTATGCATGACGCCTATCAAAGTCTCATCATAGGAATAGACTTCGCAACCCAGCAGGAATCTTCCTATCATAGCGGTTTCTTCCGTTGTAAATCCTTTCACGATATACTGTGAAGGATGGTCGTTGCGCATGGACTTTGCCAAGGAGATACCGCCTTCCCGTACACCGAGGATGAAAACCGGAGTCTTGGTTTCGGCAGAGAAACTGGAGTCGTACATATACTTCACGAGGATTCGCATCGTCCACATCTCTATCATGGAGATGAAGAGCATAACGACAATGGATTCTGTGGTAATCTCGCAAAGGAGATTTTCTGGAATCACCTGGAGAAGTACGCAATTCAAGATAAAACCGACAACGAGGGCACCGGATATGCGGAGCAGGTCAACGAATGACGAGTAGCGCATGATACCGGAATAGGTATGGAACATACGCATGCCTACCACGAAGAGTGGCAGGGAGCAGACGAACATGAGAAGGTAGTTCCAGAAATGGGAAGCTATCACCTCGCCTCCTTCTGCGATATAGGTTGCTATCATACCCGCTATGACGATAGCAATGCTATCGAGGGCGAGAATGCACCAATATGGCAGGGTTGCCTTTGAAAAATACCAATTCGTCAATTTATTCGCAAAGAGGGATACTTTGAGTTTATAGAGTATCCCAGAGAATGGCGTCTGAGAAGAGCCATTCTGATTGTTTCTATCTCTCATAAGTTTTGTGTATTTATTTCTTGGAAAATATTAAATGTATAAACTTCATTCTCTACAGCATCCAGACTGGCATCGTACCGGTACTAGTTACTGCTACTTTTATATCTTTGAAATTATTCATCATCATAGTGTTATTTTTTCGAAAACCTACCCGTCCTTCCTTACCGTTAAAGAAGGAGTTTTTCTACCTCTCCGTCTCTCCTGCAAGGAGAGCTCCACTTTTCTCACCAAGCCTCTCTTTCCTCAGGAACGAGAGGATGTAACCGCCCTCCGGTGCTCGGAACCGCTACGCTATAAGGTTGGCGGACCAAAGCGGTCTACGCCATGTTATGCGGGATGGGACCGCCTGGAGAAAAAAACAAGTACTTAGAACGGCAAGTCATCAATGGAAAATCACCTTATTTATTATTTAGAAACTTACACATTCTCTGAAATAATTGCGCAAGCTACAATCTTTACGGTTTTGGTTGTCGTCCTGCATCACTTTTTCGAAATATTCCCTTGTTTCCATTATCAAACTGTTTTGATTACGGATGCAAAGGTAATATATTATATAGGTACAGACATACGGGCTAATGATGATTTACGAACTATTTTGTTACTTAAAACTTAAATATCAGAACGTTATATTAACAACTTAATGGGTGATTTCAGTATCTGTTTTTCGGAATATCTAACTGGAAACCCTATCAAATTAATCTAGAATCTTGAAGATTCCTGAGATTTTATAAAATTGTCATTTAAGATTTTCATAACCACATAACAAATCTTGAAAATTGTTCCATAAAATGCCTTCTATTTCCTCCGCCAACATAACGTATTTTGGCGAAAGTCCATCTATTAGTATCTTCAAAGATTCTGCATGGGATTTTATTGTGTCCCCAAATGGGCTATCTGTTTCAAGCAAAATTCTATTTTTGGGAACAATTTCTAACATTCGCTCAATCTTTCGAGATTTCAACATATTGCCATTAACCGAAAAATAGCAACCCATTTTCACAGCCCTATTCAACAAACTTTCATCACCAGAATACCAATGCAAGATTGCTTTAAATGAAAAGGCATCATCCAATACATCCAAAACCTCTCTTTCTGCTTTTCTTGAATGAATGGAAATGATTTTATTTTCATCCTTACGACATCTCTGCACCAATTCAGAAAAGAAAGATACCTGATCCGCTTGATAAGTTTTATCAGTAAAGTCCAAACCAACTTCTCCAATATAACGAGCTTCACTTAGTTTCTCCCACATCAAAGGTATGTATTTCTTATACTCCCCAATTAACTCGGGATGAAACCCCAACGCTGTTCGTATATATGGACTGTCATATTGCTGCTTTTCTTTTTCATATAGAACAGGAAGATTTGTCATTGCTATCGTATAAATCTTATTTGCATTGATTTCCTCTATAGCAGCCTTGACATTTTTCTGTAAGTCCAAATGAAAATGAGTATCATACAATCTCATCATATTGTCTTTAAAAATTCAAAGAGTTCAAGTCTGCCACGCTTGTACAAATCGGCAAATGCCTCCTTGTTTGCATAGATTGAACCATTCTTCTGTATTGCAAAATAGGAATTACAATGTTGAGCCAAGCCCAATCTATATGATTTGAGATTGATTGAAGCTTTTTCGTCTTGAAAATTAGCGTCACGATAAATTGTATCATCATTTATCTTTGCTTTATAAACGGCGGCTCTTCGTATTGTACAAGGGAGACAGACTCCACAATGGTTTGATGCGCTTTCTCCTTTCCATCGACCTAAGTCGGGATGTGAGCATGACATTGTCCATTTCAGATTCTCTTTCAGAAAATCCCAATCCTTGCACTCCAAAATCATTTCACCCTTTGTCTTAAACTGGAACGGATTATACATCTTTACTTGAATCCCCAAATTATCTAATATCGGTTGAAGCAAGCCAAGATAATAAGGATGTGTGGTTCGAGTACTCAAACTTCCAGCCCTATGGATGGTTAGAGGTATATTCAAAGAGATAACTCCATTTTCAGGAATACAGAGATTCACTTGATGTCCCATTCCTGATGCCAACAAAATTGCATGAGAGAAGAACATAAGCGATCTTGAACGAGTCGTATTCTCCTTTGATTTCATTGGAGAAGCATAAAACTGGAAAAAGTTTCGCCTGTCATACAAAAAATGTGTAGTCAAACTGGCAATCACCTTATTCTGATATACGCTCACTCCCTTACCGCCATTATAGTTGCCTACAAAAACTGGCCTGACACCTTCTTTCAATAGATTGATGGCTCCTATAAAAGAATCCAAGCCACCAGACAACATACAGAATGTATCCATATCATTTATAACTCGCGATTTTCTATAATGCCAAAGATTCTTTTTATAGTTAGCTTCACCCTCTATATAGTAAGGTCGATCTCGAAAAGAGAATGTCCAATGATCCCCTGTCAAAAAATCCAGAGCTTTCTCTAATAGTTGCTTATTTGCATCCCACTTCGCTTTCTTTAGCACTGGCATTTCTATCATAAAAGAACGTGTCCATCGGTCTGGCGAATCTTTTCTCCTGACTTGACAATCCACATAGAACACCATGAGAGAAATATAAAACAAGTCTAATGCTTCATCTTGGAAAAAATGAGGTATCGTTAGCAGTTGTCTTTTATTTTTCTTCCACATCGTATACCTAAACATATTGGAATCCCATAAACCTACCTCAGAATAACCTTCCTTTTTGAAAGAATCACTGCTTGATAACTTACAAATAAATCTTTCCATATCTACATTTTTTCAGCTTCTTGATAACATGCTTCATACATGTCACCAATCACTTTGTTAATCTCTTCTTGTTTCACTTCCTCTATAAAATATGTTGGAAGTACCGCATCTACTATTGCATCTACATATTCTTTGATTTGAGTTTCCCCATCTTTTACAGCTTTCGTAGAATCACTTTTAGAAAAAGCTCCATAAGTCATATCTCTTATGATTTTGTTGAATATATAACACTTGACAAATTGACTCAATAAAGTTTCCATGAGTTTCGGATTAATAGCTTCAATAGCATCTTCCGAAATGTCTATGACTTCAGCTAATTCAGACATTGCCTCCGACAAAGAATTTGTAACCAATGAGTCTTCAAGATTATCTGCTGGTGGAGCCAAATATAATATGACATCGCTTAAGACATCCCTTACAGGCCTTTTCTCTACAGAAATGCCAGCATCTTCTAACTTCCTTCTGACATCACTCGGTTTACCAGAAAACAAATAGTAGATGCCTCCTGTTACTTGACGAGCCTTGCGGTCTTGACGAGTTGCTAGTTTCGAGCCTCCTAATGCTTTTACATAACCCCTTACAGCTGACTTAACATCTGTTCTGCTTCCACCAAAGGACTTTGTGAAATTTCGCCTAGCTGATTGGAAAGAGTAAGTAGTCGAATATTTTTCATTTTCCTTATCCTTATCGTCAGATGATGATTCCTCCGTAGTATCTTCTTCGCCAGTTGTATTTTCGTCACTTTCTCCGGCAGAATCACCCTCTAACTTTCCCTCTTCCTCAGCCTCTGCATCAAAATCAGAAGGAAGAAGAACCGAACTTTTTGGGCCCTTATATAAACTAGATGTTCCCATAACTTATTTCTTTTTCAAACTATTAATGATGTTTTGCTGTTTACCAAATTCATTTCCAAAATATTTTTCCAATTCAGCTTTCTCTTCATCCGAAATAAATATCGTGATAGAATCAAGCATAGCAATCTGTGGTATTGAATAGAATTGGACAGGAATAGACTTTAGTTGAGATAGAGCCTCTGCCATCATGTCTTTGCGACTTATCACTTTCAAATAAGACTTAAACAAGTCATTGTCTATCTTGTCCTCTTTCTTCATTTTTTCATATAGAACCTTTGCTATATTTTTATGCTCTGCCAATGATAAGTCTTTCAATTGTTCTACTGCTTCAGTTCTATGAATCTCAGTCTTATCAAGTAACTTGTCAAGGCATATTCTTGCAGTGGGCGAAATGTTTGAAACAACTGACTGATTGTAGGCAAAACGAGAACTTGAAAAATAATAATAATCTCTCAAATCTTCTTCTGACAACTTACAATCAATCTCATTCCATTTTTTCAGCCACTCATCATTACTGTAGTCCTTGAATATTGTTGTTTCTTTACCTTTCTCGAACTTAGCTAATTCCTCCTTATTTGAACCATCAATGACCAATTTATAGAATGTACCATAAAAATACTCTATCAACATCAACTTTGCCATTACATCTTGCTTCAGATCAACGCCTCTCGTTTTTGCCATATCAAGTCTCATGAACAAAGTGTTAAGGAAACGCTTGCACTGGCGAGGGTTACCATTTATTTGCTTAGCAAGAACAGAGGATATTTGCTCTGAAAGATATAAACTATCTCTACACTTATCAGCCAAATCAGATTTTTCTTCACTAAGCGATGTATAAATTAATTTATCATAAGGCTTCAATTGGCGAATATACTCTAAAATCTCAGAAAACTCTTCCTTTTGTAACTTTTTCTCCAAAAGCAAGCAAGATATATATTTCTCAACTTCATTTTCATCAAGAGCTGGAATATTCACTGGATATTGAATCACTTTCTCCATATATTCCTTGCCTATATCAAGGTTGTTGCCTACTACATCCTTATATTTAGTTCGAATAGCGTATTCTATCAATCTTTGGTCTGCTCCGATTACAAAAGAAGTGCCTTTCGCAAAAAGGAACAAACGAATAGCCTCTATCACATCTAAGATAGTTTCTGGTGTACAGCGATCAAGTTCATCCACAAAAACCACCAAATGCTTGATTTGGGTTTCTTTCAAAATATCTGCAAACTCTTTTTGGAAGTTCTTTATATCCTTACGTATATTGCTTTCTGTTTTGAAAGAACGCAACACATCGGTAATTTCATCCTCACTGAGAGCACCAGCCTTGCTTTTCAAAGCTTTGGTAATCTGAGAAATTGAAATTTCCGTTAACCCAAGAACACCTCCTGTCAATAAGTAATCCAAACCATATCGGATACCCTTGCCTAATATCTTTTGGACATCAACTTTATCCAAGAGCTTCTTTATTTTTTCCGTTATTTTAGAGTCTAAAGTTTCCTTTTCCTTTATCTTTTCAAGAATCGTTCCACAAAAAGCCGTCTTTGCATCTTCATATCCTTCAAAAAGCCAACCATTGAATCTCACGCATAAGATAGATTTATCGTCCCCTTGGGTCAGTTTCTGCTCAATCATTTTCATTAAGCTGGACTTTCCACTACCCCAATCTCCATATAGACCGATACTTGAAGGAGACAATCCTTCATCAAGAACTATCTTTGTAACAGCATCTATTATATAGTCGAATTTCAAATAATCAACTACCGTTTCAGAATCTTTCCACATAACCATATCTATTGTAAATCACCGTTAGAACGTAATTACTGATTTTCAGCAATTAGCACATCCAACATTTTTCAAAAAAACATGTTATTAATTGGTATTGCCAGAGCTGCCAATTAGGCAGCCTTGACATTCACCTTTTTGTTCGAGTTATAATTACATGGGATTAGGGACATGAAGTCTTGCTCCCCCTCCATCAGTCGGGTGAGTATATCTTCTATATAATCGCCAAAATTAATGTCATTCAACTTGCAGCTCTCAAAAAGTGAGAACATAAAAGCTATGTTTTCCGCACCTAAATGGCTACCGGTATGCATCCAGTTTCGCCTACCCATAGCCAAGTGGCGGAACATTCCGACTGCATCCATGATTTCAACCTGACGCAGATTCATTCGAGAAATTTCCTCTCGAATCGCCTTTTCATCAGATGAACCTTGCTGCAATGATACCTGAAGCTCTGCAACACGAGATTGTATACGCTTCAGTTCTGCATGCATGGATGGTATCAAACTCTTAATATCCGTATTCATAATATGAAAGATAATATACAGATACCGCCATACGGGCTAACTATAAACATCGGAGCGGAAGCGGATTTCATTAAGATTTTTGTCCTCAACTCTCACAAAGACAAAGGTGGTAAGAAAACAGCCTCACGGACAACACGTTTAACTCGACTGTTTATCATGATACGTCTTTCCAAAGTGCGTCGGATCTGTTGCTACAAAACCATTTTCAGCTACATATCCTTCACTTTTTGCCATGGCTTCGCCGTCGTCCCCTGCAATAGTGGACGTAACCTTTGATTGTATATTTGTCTCTTTCATCATGCGAATCAAGTTCGTTTTCTGATGTCGTTCATCTGAATCTCGATATAAGAGACACAGAATCACCTTGCAAAAATACGAAAATTGTTGGAAACTAGCAAATTATACGTGTTAAAAAATTAATATCATTCTACGAAAATCAACATTATTTTACTATTCTTTTCGTACATAATTTCCTAAGTCGTTAATTGAACGAAAGTTTTAGGTTTTTCTGTGTCTCTCATGTAAAGATTCAGGAAAATTGGTTCATTTTGGTTCATTTTACAAAATCCCTCTTTTTATTCTTTTTTGTGGCTTATAGGGCTGCCAGTATTTTGGCGTTGGCATCATCTACCAGTCCCTCCTCACCACCAATTACCGCAAGCCGATAATTGATGGGAATATCAGAGATGACAGATACACCTGATACAATTGCCTCTAAACGAACAAAGGGAAACAACCAGTCTTTGGCCGTTCCCCCTTGTTCGTTGTATTCATTCTGATTACATCACATGATTGTCAAAATGGCTTTGCATGCATATCCAATGGCTTGATATCATCATTCGTTTCATGTATCCAATTGCTCACATTATAAGATAAATTATATCTGTCTCGGATAAAATGAGTAAAAGATTTCTAAAATCATCCCGTCCTTCCTTGTTGATAAAGCGAGCTTTCATTGCACTCACTGGCATCGCTTTTTCCCATTAAAAAAGGTATTTTTCTACCTCTCCGTGTCTCCTGCAAGGAGAGCTCCACCTTTCTCACCAAGCCTCTCTTTCCTCAGGAACGAGAGGATGTAGCTGGCTGCGCTATAGCCTCCGCCAGAGTTCTGGTATCGTCAGCGGAGCCTGTGCCCTAAAGGGCTGCCGATAAGTGTCTACGCAACAGAGTTGCGATTATTTGTCGGCTAGCGCATCATCAAGATTCTATCAATCTGCCGCTCTCACGCAAACGTTTCTTGAAACCCTGCATCACAGTATCAGCCCATTCATGAACGTTTTCTTTCATCACCTGTTTTTGCTTTTCATCAAAACCGGGATAGGCTATCTGTTGCTCTATACATGTCTGAGCCGTTTCCTTAGCTAAGTCCAGTGTATGTTCTGTCACTTTGCCATTTGTTAGCTTCTCGCCTAATTGGGCGTAGAAGTAGCCTTCACAAAAGGCTATACAATATTCTTTTGCTGTCATAACGCTAAATTGTATCAATTAATGCACTTAGAAAACATGCAAAACATCATAACTTGCCATAATTCTAAAGTTTATTTTTTTAAATCATTGATTCTCAGTTTCTCTTTCAAAGAACAAACAAGCAGTTGCCCATTCTTCTAACTAAGCTATAGCCATCCAAGCCTTGAATTACCACCTTACTTTCATCAGCTGCATGAACTACGCAGTTCTTGCATTCATACTATCGGATGTCCTTGCCTACGCTGCCAGCCATGATTATAATTTGAATATCTTTGTACATCAAATACTTGTAGATTTTATTTTTCAATTAAAGAGCCCACTTTAAAAAGGGAAAAAGTTTATTATATATCTATTCTATCCTAGACTCTCCATTCGCCCTTCTAATGGATTTATCCAATCCCTCTATCAATCCATCATACGACCATTTCTCTATCGAGACTTTCGATTTGGCTTCTTCTATAACCAAATCTCTCAGCTTAACCAAGACATCATGGTCTGGAAGGAATGTATCTGAAAAATCACAATTCACATGGAATTCATAATGGTATGCCAGGAATTGACTAAAAGCGTTACGTCCCCTATTGCTCATCTTGCGCAGAGAATCAAAGAGCTGCTGCGGATTCTCCTTAGCAAATATAGGACGCATCCTAAAACTAGAAGAGTGGTCAGGATAGCTACCAGAATCTATATAAGCTAAACTCTCTACATTCTCATCAGATAGTTGACGCAATGCTAATTGCATATCATCGGGCAGTTCTACCTTCTTTTGCTCAAAGAGTTTAGCTATAAAGTCTATGATACATTTTGTCTTCATCTTATCATGGTCACATCCTCTTACATAATTGTAGCCCTGTATAAATGAATAGTGACATTTGAACAAATTCTTCAAACAGGTACAAGATTGATAGATATCCAACAATCTGTTCTTTATATCAGAGATGGCATCCTCTGGCAGTTCACGAAAGTGCATGGCATCGAAATATCCAAGGAAGCCAACAGATTTGCCCATATTAGCAGGCTCGGATATGGTTCCATCCTTCAATTCCTCCAGTAATGAGTCATATAGTTCATTGAATTCATCATTCGTCTTATCCCAATATGAACCTAATCTTTCCAAAGCTGTAAGCTTCCTTGATTTCTGAGACAGAATCTTTTCAAACATTGGAGCCAGACTAAGTCCTTTTTCTATATGTTCTACTATCTTGGGAACCATTTCACTGCTCAAAGCTTCAAACTGATTAAGGCTATTAACTCTGTTATATTTCCCCATCAGATTCCTTATCTTCTGCGATTCTTCATCCTTGGTATCAACAAAAGCCTTCACTGCCCAATTCCCCCAATCGACAATATAACCACGATTGTCTATATTCCGGTATTCTGCATAAACAGCAATATAGCAAGACAACAAAGAACGCAAATATTCATGATTATTCTCTACCAGTTTGGTTGGCAAAGCCGAGATTAACGAACTGAAATCCAGAAGTGACTGACGCAACAACCTCAAATTATGTGTTGCACTGCACTCAAAGCACAGTTGAATCATTCCAGTTTCTTTACTGAGGAAATCAGTTGCCATCATAGGTTCTGAAACAAATAGCTTTATGGCAGCTTCTATATCAGGGAGAATCTCAAACTCTCTACCAACTATCTTTTCCTTGAATTCGAGCAAATCATGCAGGGTCTTATCATCTAGATATTTCTCCTCACCTACCACAACAACATGACAATCACAATGTTCCACAAAATAGTTTATGAAACCGAGCAATTGCTTCATCGGTATCTGACATCGTTCCAGATCATCAAAGATAATAAACTTTACACCCTTAACTTCATCTTTATTATCATTCTCAAAAATGGATAGAGAATCCAACGCTCCAGAGAATGATGTTTCACTCTTTCCATCTTTATCTATATCAAGTTCTGTCTTGAAGATTATCTTGCTTGCAATACGTCCAGCAATCTTTAGCATTTTTCCAGCCTTGGTATAGAAGAATGGATTCACGCATCTATCAATGACAGATTTGATATCTGAGATTTCTCTCATACCAAAGAGTGAAACATATATTGGCTTCAGTTCGATGCTATTTTCATTGGCTGGCAGTTTGTTAGACTTGTCAAACTCTGCAAGCCAATTCTTCACGAAGTAAGTTTTTCCGCATCCCCACTTTCCCCGTAACAAGACTGCATACTGAGGAGATGGGAGTTTTGCATATTCGTTCAAGAAATCAAAAATCTGATTATTCATGGCTATACGTAATTTTTTCTATCCAAGATGTAGGACATTATACAATTCAACTTATTCTTTAGATAAGCTTTCTTATATGAACATCAAAGCTAACCTATACATATTACACCGATTACATTTACCATACCAATAGGAAGTACATTAACAGATTTTACTTCATTTTAGAAACTAGATAAATAACTATCTTGATTCGTTTATCTTCAGAATCAACGTCATTCTTCAAACATATTTTTGCAGAAAATAAATTATTCCATCCAACTTTCAAGAAGGGCAGCATAGATTTGCTATCTTCATCACTAAGTTTTCCAATGCAAAAATTTTCATTCTCCACTTTGACTATATCATGTGTATCATCATAGGCTAATTGAAAAATATCACCAATTTGAAACTTTTGCCAATTTTCAAGTGCTTCATAATGATACACAGACTCTACAAAACATTCTTTATAATAAGTATCCATACTATTTTATTAAAATTAAGTAATATCATTTGATTCTCTGTTGCAATCTTAATATCCTCTTGTATCAAAACGACGTTCGATTGCCATCTCACGAACCCGGTCCAGCCAATCTATCACTGCTCTTGGAGAATTTGTATGACCTTTCAGTTCGTTTCGCTCCATAGCCAATGCCATCAAAGAATACTCTCGTTCTAATGACGTAGAGAAAACACCTTGATCATCTGTATTGATAGAGACGGCAATATTATGAGAAGAATATGGGGTATCTATACCATAATTGAAAAAGCGTAAGATAGGATGCTGATCATATCGTTCAATTTCCCCTATTTTATAGTTAGAAGAAGGATTGCACTCTATAGCAATATGCCTCTTCTCTATCTTGTTCATCAAATCTTCCTGTATTTTCTCCAACAAGTCATAGTAATCATCTCTGTAGGTTGAAGGGATAGCAAAAGAATCAACAGAACTACTTCTATCCGCATACTCCTTGGAATGATACATGTCATACAAATTCCTGGCATCCGCATTCTGGCAAGCTATTTCTACACCTATATGCTGATTCATTCCAGCATCTATCCATCTTCTCTCCATCCAATCAGACACGTCATTATAATTTTTGAAATCAGTTCCAAACGTTGGTGAATTACCTCGTAACAACCAGGACAGATAGTAGGTGCGTATATTATCTAATTGCTGTAACTCCGGATTCGGTTCAACAAAGTAATGCTCTATCACCGTTTTTTTACTCCAAAGATTATTATCATATAAATCTCGAAAATACTTATGAAACATTATTTCCAGATAACCTAAAAGAGAAATAGAACCTTTCAGTTTGGTACACTTATGATGCAACCAAGCCAAATTATCAAGAATTACTTGTTTAGATTCACAAATCGTATCATATCGTTTGGCATAATAGGCACGAACATCAGTTCCTAATGCAAGGGCATGTCCTAATCTATCTCCATTTCGAAGACCCAAAAAGATGAAAGCCTCTTCTATTGCACGCAAACCATCGGCTACATCCAGGAAATCCTCACCTACATGATAGGTTATATTTAAGTCATATGGACGATTACGTTCTATTGGAAAAACTTCATGACCACGCAAAAATCTAAAGGCTTGAGCAAATACCTCTGGACGAGCAAATATTTCAGAATTGGCAGCATCAATACCAACTACTCGTCCAACAAGTTCTGGATTGGTCTGTTCTTTACGAAATTCATATATAGCAAAAGCTTTCTGCTTTAGTTCCGCCCTGAGCACCCTATGCCTAATGGAAGAATCGTTTTTATAGGACTCATCCCTTTTCTTGATAAAGTGGAAAATGATGGAGCACTTATCCTTATATTCATTTTTCAAAGGGCTATAGATTTCTTCAATAGACTTGCATATTTCATCGGCAGAATTCTTGGGAACTATTCTTGCCTCTATATATCTATTATTGGTGTCATTGACAAATCCCTCTATTGCCGCCTTGTATAGTAAAGGATAGTATTTCTTGAGAATGAACTCAGACTTCAGTTCCTCATAATTCGCAAAATTGGCAAAACCTACTCGCGAATTAAGTTGCAATATCATATGCCTAAAACCATCCTTATAGGAAAGATATGCATAAAACAGTGTAGGGAAGTCTGTATCCTTACAGTCACCTGAATATATATAACGAAAACATTCATACATGAACATTCTTTCCGATGCCATCACAAAATTACTTACAGGATTCTTTTCATAATACTCTACCGGTATATAATCTAAAACATATTCAGGAGCGATTCCCTGTTTCTTTGCCTTGTTTATTGCGGATTCATAACATGGTTTTAAAAAATCTTCAAATGTTGGAACATTTAAATCATCTCGATAATCAGACTTTGGACTATTTAAGAAGGTGGTCAACTCACTCTTGGATATAATATAATCATGACATTTTACTACCCCTGACAAATAGAATCGTATGATTGAAGCCTTACGAACTTTCTCGTATAGACTAGTATTCCAACTTTGATCTTGGCGACTTTCGGCTACATTTTCAAATACCTTACGCATGCTTAACACATTACACATCAAACATATCCAACTGAGGTCTACATTATAAGAAGATCCTTTTAAATGCATGTGCAATTCAGCCATTGGTTTATTAAACAGCGCATTTAGTTCTTTACAATCATGCTTCAGATAAGCATTCCAATCAAAGAATTTACGTTTAAATTTATTCACTATATCATGAGAAGCCAAAAAAGAAGTTGTAAAAAGGTCTTCCCCTAATTGCACTGTAAGAAGATGCCATCTAAGGAGTGTGCGATATCTGCATACCGGCTCTCCATCTTTAACGATAAGCATCTTCGTAGAAAAGTATAGTAGCATATTAAAAATAGAGTCACCTTCATAAAACTTGAAAGGCAAACAGCTGGTACTTGGCATTATCCATTTTTGGTTGATCACCTGTCCTATCATTGACAATTGATCGATAGAATAGTGATTATTATCCTCCTGCAGCAACAATTTTATTATGGTTGACTCTCCACATTGAGTATCTAAATGGCTTTTTTCAGCACCTAAAGGTACCATTCCTGCCTCTTTCAGAATAACATCACCACTCATCTGACTAAACATGGCCCTCAATGCCATACTTAAATTTTCCATATCATTCTTAATTTAATAAACCCTTTAATTCCTCCAGGCTCAAATGACTGCTGGCAGCATTAAACATATCTACCGTCTGCCTTTTTTGCTCCTGGAGCTGCAATACTTTCTCTTCTACGGTATCCTTGCAAATAAAACGGAACACCATCACATTCTGCTTTTGACCGATGCGGTGAGCCCGAGCAAATGCCTGGTCTTCCACTGCAGGATTCCACCAGTCATCCAAAAGAATGACATTATTAGCTGCCGTCAAATTCAAGCCAACTCCACCCGCTTTTATGCTAATAAGAAACACCTTAATATCTTTATCTTTCTGAAATCGCTCGATTGGAGATACTCTATCTCGCGTGTCCCCATATATTTTTTCATAACGTATCTTTCTTTCCCCCAGAACACGCTCCATTTCCTCTAATGCTCCCACAAATTGAGAAAATACCAAGACTTTCCCATGATTATGACTTAATATTTCAATGTAATCAAGAGCCGTCTGAAGTTTTGATGAAATCAATGAGCTTATACCTTTATATATAGTATCAGGAAGCAACTTGGGAGTCACACACACTTGGCGCAACCTCAGCAAACCTTCCAAAGCTATACTTTCAATCCTGCCACTTACCCCACTGGTCAAGGCCTTAAGCACCATCTTATGAACGTTGTCATAAAGATGACGTTCTGCTTTTGTCATTTCTATATAGATTGTCTTTTCTATCAATTCTGGCAAATCTTGCAGAACCTCCCGCTTGCTTCGCCTTAGAATAAAAGATTTCAGGAACTTGCGAGACATCTCCAGGAAAGCTTCATCACCCTTAGATTGACATTGTTTGCTCAGCATAGCATAAAGATACTGCATCTCAGGCATCAGTAGCATGAAATGAGACCAGATATCATCTATACTATTCTCTATAGGTGTTCCTGTGAGGATGATGTGATGCTGCGCCCTTAAGTTTTTTATTGCTTTATATTTCTTGGTGTCCCGATTTTTAATAATTTGCGCCTCATCTATGATGATGGTATCATATTCCAATCGCTTATAAGCATCAATATTTAAACGTAGGATATCATAAGAAACTATCAATAACCGTTTATGAGCATCAGGTTGATGAAGCTGGATAGCTACATGATTGTTCCATGAGGGTATAAACTTAGCTATTTCATTTTGCCAATTATAGACCAACGACGTTGGAGCAATAACCAAATGAGGCTTGCCTTCCTGATGGTCTAAACTGTATAAATGAGACAAGACTTGAAGTGTCTTTCCCAATCCCATCTCATCTGCCAACAGACAACCATGATGATTCATGCGCATTTCAGCCAGCCAGAATACACCTTTCTGTTGATAGGTACGCAATTTTGCCCTTACGCCACACGAAATGGAGGAAAGGAGAATGGATTTCTCTGAATCTGTTAATGTGCGCTGGGCACCATAGAGGTGCTCCCAATCAAAGGCAGGCAAACTATCAGACAGTTGTTTTGTTTCCACCTTTGTGATATCCTTTGCCCGAAAAAAGCTGAGTTTACCTTTACTATCAACATAGTTTCTGCCATTCAGATAGTTATTCAGTATCTGCTCTATCACTGCATCATCAGAAGAGGATGAAGTAGAATCGCTCGTAAACCAATTGATACCTGAAGGATGATGTTTAAGATAAACTTGAGTTATAGGTCCTTTGGTCTTAGCCACCCAAATCTTCCACCCCCTATCTGCCAATCGAGCCAATGCATCAACATCATATTCCCGGAATGTTAACTCGCCTAATTCCAAATTCAAGTTAGTTTCCAAATCTGCCAAGAGCTTCTTTTCTGCTTCAGAATCACGAAGGAGGAAATGACCAGAAGATGTCAGGTAGGGACATTCATTGTATTTCGGGAAGAATGAAGTCAAGGCTTCCTGATAAGTAAGACGAACCTTGACATTTCTGTTCCAATTTGCTATATTGGTAATATACAACTCACCATTTAAAAGCTGTCCTCTTGAGAGTTTTTGTATACAGGGAACAGGAAGAAGTGGGGAAGATTTTCTAATGCTTCCCTTACCATTCACCTGAACACCACTCCAGGGATTCTCGATTAAAAGAGTCTGCACCTTTTTATCCGACAATACCTTTCCGGATATTCGAAAAGGCTGCTTTACCAAACCCATCTGGTTGAGCAGGGGGAGCAGACATTGAGACTCAGGCACGCAGGCATGAAACAACTCTTCTATATCCACTTTCCTTATGAAAGGAGACATAGATTTCGTATTGCTTCCCAAACAAACCTCAATTCTCAATTCTATATGGGCTGGTGACTTATAAGTCTCGTAGATACAAACAAAGCGATATTGGTTCATTATACATTATAATAAAAGGTAAAACTATCTACCATTTTCTTGATTAATCGTTTCTTAAACTCATCCGTGCAACGTGTCTGAACAAATTTCTGGTTCCAACCTTTGATATGACCTTTGAAATTGAAATGGTCAATACGACAATCTCCGCCACAAATATAGCGCAAGATACAGCCCATGCAAGGCTCTACATTTTCAACAGCAGTATCATTCAAAACCTGTCTCCCTTTGGTCAGAACATCTTGCAAGCTATCGCGATTTACATTACCAAAACAGTCCACCTCATGAATACGATTGCAGAAATATACATTACCATTGGATGAGATAGATAGGCCTCCGAACCCACAATTCCGTATCATGACATTCGGTTCGTGCCCCTCAATGAAGTTAGCATAGCCAGCTGTAGGATCCACATACCTTTCAATGGCATCTATCTGTTCATAGTAGCGTCTGTTCTCTTCGTCAGAAAAGGTCTTGCCTCTGCCAGGGAGAATTTTCTTGGTCAGTTTGAAGAAAACTTTATCTCCTACCCTTTGCCTAATGCTATCTACAAAATGCTTATACGCATCAGCAGTACTCAGATTTTCCCAAGTGAATGTTGTTGCAACCGAGGTTCTAACATCCGCCATGGCAAATCGGCATACTGTATCTACTACCTTTTGAAAATGATTCTTGCCACGCACCTTAGCATTATCCTGTTCGGTAACACCATCTATGCTGAACTGAATTTCATCAATACAAGTCTTCAGCCTGAGGATTTTCTCTTCTGTCCATAGCAACCCATTGGAAAGGACCGTAACATTCAGCCCAAGCTGATGAGCAAAAGTAACAATCTCCTCGAATCCGTCATACATTGTGGGTTCACCTCCTGTAAAAGTAACAAATTCACCGTCTGCCTGAGAAAACTCTCTCAAAACCTCCTTCCACTTTTCTACACTTAATTCATGCTCCAACTTGATTCCTGCATTCATGAAACAATGAACACAATGCAAGTTGCAGGCATTGGTAAGATAAACATTCAAGTATTTGGATGCATTGACTACTGTTGCTAATGGAGAATGCCCCACCTGTGCAAAACTTCTGGCATATACTGATGAGAGCACTTTCATGAGGTCAGGCAAAGCATCTTCTTGCTGAGCTTTTTCATATACACCCCCGATTGTGACTCCAGAAATTAACTGATTCAAATATTTCAGTTGGCTATCATTATGCAAAACTATCCAGTTTCCTGTATCTGCAGACAACACCAACGTTTTATGCTCAAAAGGAATAAGCGAGATGTTTTCTGGAAAACAGAGGATATCATCAACCTGATAGCTTCCACTTTTTCTTTTCATAAAATATCAAATGATAAGGGAATCTCTGGCGCATGCCACCAGAGTTTCCCTTCGGGATTTTACAGATTAGTTCTGATTAACATCACAACGCTTGAAGCAATACATGGCTCCTACACGCTCTGTGTCAAAAGAAGTCTTCTCTTCCCATGAAAATAAAATTTTTTTTGTTTTCATTTTTAAAGCTTTAAATTATTAAACAATTATTATTAATTATCTAATTCAACTTCGCAGAAATGAGTAAGCAACCTTACTCCTTCATTAATGTCTACTAAAGATACAATTTCATTTGGCGAATGCATATATCTGCATGGGATACCCATGAAAGCAGTCTTAACACCTGTGCCTGAGATTTGCATGAAGTTGGCATCAGTACCTATTGGGCGGGCAAAAGGCTCTATCTGGTATTTGATATTGTGCTGATGAGCCAAATCAATGAGTTTCCTCCCCATCAACTGATCAATATTAGGTCCCTTTGCTATCACAATGCCATTACCCAGTTTTATTTCTCCACTTTTCTGCGGAGAGCAAGTGGGATAATCCGTTGCATGGGTAACATCAATTGCAATGCCCTGTTCTGGATTAATTCCAAGGGTTGCCGTTCTTATGCCGCGTGCACCCAGCTCTTCTTGTACAGAGACTACAAAATATACATCCATAGCAGGCAGCTTGCCGCTGAGCGCCTTAGCAACTTCTATCAAGGTAAGCAGACCCACTTTATCATCTAGAGCCTTAGATGTCCAAACCTCATGCTTTAAGCTCAAAGGCTGTGTCTGATAGGTAATATAATCGCCTATTTCAACCATCCTCTCAGCATCCTTCTTATCGTTTGCAGCTATATCTATCCATAAGTCTTCTGCATCATAGTCTTTCGCCTTAGCATCTCTATCCTGAAGATGAATCGGCTTTTTACCTATGATACCAGTAACTATTCCTTTCCGGTTATGAATTTCCACCCTTTGTCCAGGCAGGAGATTCGTATCAATGCCCCCTATTTCCTGAAAAGAAAGGAAACCATTGCTATCTATATAGGTGACCATCATCCCCACTTCATCAGCATGGGCTGCCAGCATCAGTTTTTTGTTGCGCTGATTCCCATACTTCAATGCAATGAGATTGCCATAGTTGTCAATCGATAACTCATCTATATAATCTTTTAGGAACATAGCCATCTTTTTGATGATAGCCTGCTCGCAACCAGAAGGACTAGGAGTCATCAATAAATCCTTTAATATATCTTCTTTTGTCATCTCCATCATTCCAAGATTCATCTATTTTGGGGCAGATATCAAGATGCGAGACCTCAGAATATTGCCCAGCAGCCTGCTTTCACCCAATTTTATATTTTATCATCATCGCATATCCTTATCAAGGAATACGACAACTATCAGCAAAGGTACAAAAAATATTTGAAACGAGAAGCATAAATCCCTCTTTTTTTATAAAGATTAATAAATTTCCATCTTATTAAATGCTAAGTAACCTTCTATATTTCCATACACCCTCTGAAGCGCCTTTATTTAAAGGCGCTTCAAGAGATGTTAAAAATAAAAAATGATTGGATTTAACTTTTATTTTTGCATAAAGCAAGGCAAAAGTGCCACTTTTTCTGCTGTACAAACAGGCTTGGCAGAAAGACGACTAACTAGCTCCTTGATGTAACACCCAGGAGATAACTTGTTCATATTACAGCTTTCTATGACAGAAAACATGAAGGCATAGTCAAGCGCAGAATCTTCACTGCCGATGTTCAGACAGTTCTTAAGATTCAGCTTGATGTGTCTCATCATTTGTTCTGCCAGGTTGTTAGACAACTCAAGGTTGCCATCCTGCAAAATGGTTTGCATTGCCGACCATTCAGTCTTGATATATTTAAGAGCCTTCTTTGTCAAAGCGCCTAAGCCTTTGTAATTCGATCTAGCAAATCGCTCAAACTTCTCTTTGATTCGGTCCATGATAGGCTTGCTTCTTTGAAGCCTTTCCACAAGAACCTGGTCGGCTGTAAAACCTGCCTTCTTGCAGTCATGCTCGATTCCAAATAGTCTACCTATCTCATCGATAAACCACATAGACAAGGAATGATTCTCTTCCAACTACTTCTGAGAGCGTATCGATATCCTTACGCATATCCATAGGACCAGAATAAAAATAGTACTTCTGTCTACTTGTAAAGGATATCATTTCAGCCAACTATTTTGTGCAACAAAGCTGTAATCTCATTTACATTTGTCTCGCAAAGTGACAACTCCATCCCATTGCTGAACGATATGTGCATCGATACGATACTGTATGTCGGGATAGAAGGAGCAACCACAGGCATGGTCGGTTCTTCTGGCTTGCAAGAGTCCACACTTGAAGAAGCTGAGTTGACACTTGCTGCCGACTCAATCTCCAAGGGAACAAGAGACTTGTCACCATTAGGAGAAGCAGCCAACTTAGACTTGCTATTCCAAAAACACTTACGATAGTATCGAAGCACATTAGGATAAACATAACTACTATCATCACAAAATTGTATGAGAGAACGACCATACATCTCGAACTCACGAATGATGGCTGCGTAATCAACTTTTGCTTTCTTCTTATTTTCCATTTGTTACCATTTTTTAATCGGCAGCAAAGGTAATACTTATTTTTTAGCGGGCAATATGGAGAAGTAGATGGTTACTATAAATCCGTATTGCATATCGCAAAATGAAGTAGCATCCTTGCATAGCAATATTACTTACTTTCACTTTGAGATAAGCATATGAGGTTTTGCCTATCAGATTTACTAATGGAGATTTGATTGTAAACACCTTATTTCTTTTCATCAAACTTCTCGTTAGAGGCTGTTGCATTTAGCTGAATACCCATGTTTTGCAACATCACTTTTGCAAAAACATTTGCCATATTGCTTTGGTTTTGCATATTCTGATAAGATTCCAAATCCCAAAATAGATAGGTATCCCAAATACCTAAATCTATCTCTTTCTTTAGAGTAGTCATTTTCTCTGGAATTGCCTTTCCATTAGCATCGAAATAAGTATCCCAATTGGTACGTAGTCTAAAGACGCTTATAACATTAAACTCACCTGGGGTAAACAACTCTATAGGAAAATTAGGATGATTAATGACATTCTTCGTTTTGTCATAATCACATTTAGAAAAGTCTATATCTACATATTTTTTAGCTACAGCCCTAACTGCCAACAAACGAGAATTGGAAGAGAAATAGGCTTCAACATCTGAGAAAAATAATTCATCACAATTACCCTTATTGATTTGTTCTATCATCAAATTGATCGTATCTCGGTCAATTTCCTCGTGCTCAAACCGAACATGTTCAATACAAAACACATCATCAACAGGTTTTACAATAGGAATACCAAGCTTACATAAAGCAACTAATATTGCTCTTTTCTCTACTATGTTAATCTTATTGTTAAATTCCGAAGCAGCCAAGTCATAAGTCTGTCTTTTCTTTGCATAATTCAAGAAGATTTCCAATGCCTTGATTGCTATACGACGTACCTTGACGATTTTTCGGCTTTGAAATCGGTAAGAAAACCATGCTCCAAAGAAACCACCAGCGATAGCACTCACAACTATAACGACTATTTTAACTAATATAGAAACCATAATATTCCTCTTAATTTTTATATTTGTTTTTTAAAGCCCATTACATACACGTATATCACCAATACAGCGTCCCCACTGTATTCCTAATAGTTACACCTATCAGTTTTTTGAAAAAAGTTTTTTTATTATCGTTTTGCATAAGATAAGCTGCACTCGGCAATCTGAAAGCCAGCTTTCATTGTGCTCATTTGCATTATCTTTTAGGGTGAAGGATTGCTTTGCACATTCCTTCACCTCATCTGTTCTTTCAACATAGTAACATGGAAGCAATTCTAATCAGGCTCACACGGATCTCACGGATTTCAAAATACTTCCATCCTCTCTTTGCCTTGATATGAGCAGAAGACTTCAAGAGGTTGAGCATTTATAATAAAGAAATGAATCCAAGTAATAAGCTCAGCACTCCCAAAATAGCACCAAGCCATCCCAAGCGCACACTTAACTTCGAGATTTTATCTCCTGCAACAAGCATGTCATTAGCCATCTTAATATGAACTAATGTAGCATTAGCTCGTCTGCCCTGAAAGACATTTTCCACTCGCTCCTTTATCACCTTTATATTATTTATAGCATTGTCAGTATTAAATGCACATGCCTGTAGCGTATGGTTATCACCAAGAGCTTTGTGATAAGAAACATTGTTATGAGAATACAATAATGCACGATAATAGACAACCTCCCCTAAGATATCTATACATCTTGCATCAAATCTTTCAAACTTTTCCTTGTACAAGACATCACGATAATCTGGTGAATCCAAGATACTCATAAGATAGGATGCATCAAATTCCAATTGTTCAGTAAAGTCTCGGAATCGTTTTTCATATTGGCGCAAATAAAATATTAAAGGTTTGTTGTCTGGAGAAGAAATCTGAGAGTCGCTTTCCTCCGTACATACATAAGCATCAAGAATGGAGTCACAGTCATCCGTATGATTCTTATGTTCATGATAAAATCCCTTGACATAATGATATATGGGGTTTGTCAAAGCCTTAAAAAGAATTCTCTGACAAGGGAACTGGTGCCACATGATATATGGATGGAATCCAAAAAACGCAATACCCTTTCATCATTTATACCCCTAAAGCATAAAAACGTTGTCCATCTAGTCGTTCCAAGCGAGTTGGCTCACGATAGAATTTTTCCTGCTCCTTGCCAAGCTTGGTTATTTGCCAAGTAGAGTTCACTTGTTCCAACTTATCTTTTGTAATGCCTTTCTTGATAAAGCCCATACGACAGAATTGATTGAAGAATTTTTCTCCAATCTCGCCGATCAATTCTTTTTTGCCACCATGCTGTTTCTTTGCAATAAACAATATGGCTTCTTTTCTATCGCTAATCATGATTCCTATCTCCTGTTATTTTATATCTTTTCGGCTGCAAATATACGACTTTCTTTCGAAAACGCCAAGCGATTTCTTGAATATTTTTTTTGAAGGGCTCACACGGATCTCACGGATTTATTTCGTTGCAAGCAACGGTTCGTATATCATTGTTTCAGCTTCCAAATCTCATCCAGCACCTTCTTCACCACTTTCTTGTTCTCTATTATATAATCCAAGTCGTAGGGATAGAGCATATAATCCCATAGAACTTGATAGATGGAGAGGAAGATTGAATCGATGCCCTGACGAATCTTAGCATCTAAGCTGTCTTCAATACCTCGCGTTTCCTTCAAAAGCTTCAGCAAGGGCTGATATCTGTGTTCTATGTCAACCTTCAGGATGCCGCTGCTTTCTGAGAGCTTCTTCTTGTCTCGATTCAATATCCGCAAGGCTTGCTCGTGAAAGGCTAGATATTGGTCGGAGGTTAGTCCTTCCAAATAAGACGGCATAGCAGCAAGCGACTCTTCCCGTTCTTGCTTCAAGGCTTGTGCCTTGGCTGCCTTTTCCTTAACTTCATCGAACTTTGATTGCAACTTCGGACTGTCCCATTGTCGCCAAACCAAATCCAAGTATGGCTCCACGACTTGTTGAAGGAACTTATTCTTGGATGCCGTATTAGTGATAAAAAAATGATAGTTGTAAACGATACTCCAAAAGGGACGTGTCAGAGTATAGTTGGAATATTTTCGGAATCCATCAATTCCACCACGATGATAAGCCAAGACAAAGTTCTCATACTCGGCTTTCATCTTCCTCAACTCTTCGGCTTTAACTATTCCAAAACTCTTCAACTTCTTCTCATGAGTTTTCACTATATCAAGAAGGCTCACAATCAATGATGAATATTGAGCATTGGGGATTTCATCGATAAAATCGGTTATGTATGGTGCTTTATCTTCATTCTCGAGTCCCTGCGGCATCTCTATCTTATCAGGCAAGCTGACTGGGATGGGCTTCTCCAACAGTTGTTCATCTGTAGGATGAGCATCTCTGTATTGCTTTGCCTTCTCATCTGGCAACAAGGCTACGACTTTTTCGATATAGTCCTCTACATCGAAGCCCGCCTCGCCCTTGGAGAAAGGACTGCTTCCTTTTTTCTCTTGCAAAAGCTCGAGACAAAGGTCTATCCAATTGAAATCCTTGTCTTTCGAATAAGACAAGCACTGGTAATAGACATCAGATACTGCCCGCTCCAATTTGCGAACCCTCGCCATCTGCTTGGGATAATCATGATTCCAAAGTAAATGGAAGGTGAGGACATCTGACAATAAGGCTCTAGTGATACATACGGCATAGTAGAAATTTTCTTTTGCCACGTACTTTTGTGCCTGAGCCAGCCAACCCTCAAAGACTCGCAGGTCATAGTTGACATCATTGGTGCTTGTCACTCTCCACCTGATGACGGAGTGTATCTTCTTGACGAAATAGCCTTCCGGATCCTCTCCCTTCGGCTTATAGGCATAGTTGGGAACCTGGCGGTCTGTCGATTTCTTGCGAGATTTCTTTCGCTTTTTCTTATTCGATGAGCTTACGGAATAAGCGAAGGGGGTTGGACCTTCATAAAGGTCATCCCAGTAATCGGAATCGCCGAATTCATCGAAGGGTATAATGTCGTCGTCAGATTCTTCGTCAATGTCTTCATCTGAGAGTCCACCGAAGAAAGCATCCATAAAAGCGCCGAACATCTGGTTAAGTTCCTCGTCGGATGGGCGATTCTCGTTGCCGCCGTTATTGCCAAGTGGTATTAACTTTGCCATAAGTATATCATCAATACAGCGTCCCCACTATATTACAAGTAGTTACACCTATCAGTTTTTTGAATAAAGTTATTTTGGTTCCTCATTGCAGTATCGCTCTGCACTGGTCGTCGCTCGAATGAGGAATATTATTTTTATTCTACTTTTGACAGGATTACCTCTGGAGAGGTACCCATCAGGGTTATAGCGGAGTAATCCATATTACGTGTAATCATACGATTGTCTTCTTTACTAACTGTTCGGAATTTCCGAACAGTTGCTGACAGCATCAATTTTCTGAAGACTTACCTATTTGTCATATTCTTCTAAAAAGCGTTTAATCATGGAAGTTACAGCTTGCGGAGACCGCTTGACATGAACAATTCCCATAATTACAACTTACTCGCCATCTATCAAATAATAGACACGGTTGGGGGCTAACAACAAATGGCGTATAACCATATCCTGACCTGATACCCACGAAGTGTAGCGAGCATCATATATGCCATGTGTGGAATATTGAGCCAAGCCTGACCAAACTACTTCCATCCTCTTTTAGCTTTGATAAAAGACTCAACTTGCGAATTTGGAATGCAGCGACCTGCTCTATTTTCCTTCAGAGCATATTCTGCAGCTGCAATCATCACCTCACGTGGTATACCATGAATCGAATTAGTCGACTCACTCATATCAACATCGCCCAAAGAAGACTCAATTTTAGCTATCAAGGAATATTTATCCTCAATGCTTAAATTCCTGATTTCATCCCAATAAGGAATGGTTCTATCTTGTGATACATTACTTGTCAACATAATACATTCTCCTTTATTTTAATCTTTGTCTGCAAATTTACGACTTTCTTTCGTAATCACCAAGGATTTAAGAGAAAAAATGCATTTATTAACCTATACTTGGTTTAGGGCTAAACATTACAACACACAAAATGATTCAGCTTCCTTACCGGTTCTGCGGCGATAGTCATCACGCATTCGCTTTTCCATTTGTGCTATGTATTCTGCCTTTCGCTCCCTAGAAGCCTTGAAGCGACGCATGAAATCTGCCTTTTTTTCTTCTATGTTCATAACGTAAGTTTTGTTTCGACTCCCCTGTCCCCCTCTTGCGAAGAGGGGGTCCTTAACCCACTCCAAAGCCCTCGCCCTTTCCAAAAGGGCAAGGGATGTAACCGCCCTCCGGTGCTCGGAACCGCTACGCTATAAGGTTGGCGGGGCATCAAAGCCCTCGCCAGGTTGTGCGGGATGGGACCGCTTTGCTATAACTTACTATAACATTTTACTCAGATGACTCATAGTTTTTTAATGCAACAAGATCATTCTACAACTCAATCTTCTTCAACGACTTCGAGTAAATTTCTACTTATCGTAAGCGTTGCACCACTGATATACTTGATTTCGCTGCCGATAACGGCTTTCTTGCCATTATAGCTCTGTACGTATGCTTCCACACCTTTCATGCTACCTGCTACCACTCGCACTTTGATACCTTTCTTCAAAGGAGCAGGGGCTGCAGTGACAGGTTCTTCATCATTCTCTACAAAATATCGATAGTTGGCAATAACATGGTCGGGAATTTGATATATTTTCCTTTGACCGGGCATCGTCAGCATCTTATACACATCCGAACGGAAGCGGATTTTGTCAAGTTGTCTCGAAGAGACGTTACAAAAGATGAAAGTGGAAAGAAATAGCTTTTCTTTCACTTTTCGCTTATTGGAACGTTTGTCTATATAAACGACTTTTACCTTGGGAATCCAGTAATCAAACCAAACATGATTGTGATTAAGATTGATTCGTATAGAATCTGCTATTCTCGTCTCACAATTCACTCTCACTACAGCCACATACCATCCTGCATCAGCAGGTTTATCAAGCCCATCATTAGGCTTTTGGGGAGCCATTTCCTTTGCGTTTTCTTCGTTTTTTACCATGGCTTCGCCGTCGTCCCCTGCAATAGTGGACGTAACCTGTGCTTGTATATTTGTCTCTTTCATCATGCGAATCAAATTCGTTTTTTGATGTCGTTCATCTGAATCTCTACATAAGAGACACAGAATCTCCTTGCAAAAATACGAAAATTGTTGGAAACTAGCAAATTATGCGTGTTAAAAAATTAATATCATTCTACGAAATTCTACATTTTTTTAGCATTCTTTTCGTACACAATCTTCTAAGTCGTTGGTTTAAAGAATGTTTTTCGGTTTTCTGTGTCTCTTATGTAAATATTTTGAAAAATTATTTAAAATGATAGGGACACCTTCATCTCTACCAAAGAAACAAAGATGCCCCTATATATAGTAAGGTATCAGAATCAAGTACCGCAAAAACACAAAATAAAATACCGTTAAAACACAAAATAAAGTACCACAAAAATACAAAATTATTTGTAGATTCCGCTATTTATTACTATCTTTGCAAACAAAAACATATTGAATATGAAGTATTTAGATAGAATAGTAGACAGAATGCTCCGACTTCGTCTGGAAGCCTTTGGAGCAGTACAGATTGTTGGACCAAAATGGTGCGGAAAAACTACTACGGCCATGCAGCAGTCAAAGAGCGTAATCAAGATGCAAGATCCAGATAAGCGTGAAGGATATCTGGCGACGGCACGCACCAAACCATCCTTGCTGCTCAAAGGCGAAACACCACGACTGATAGACGAGTGGCAGGTAGCACCAGTTTTATGGGATGCTGTTCGGAATACCGTAGATGAGCGAAACCAGAAAGGTCAGTTTATCTTAACCGGTTCTACGGTTGTCGAAGACAAAAACGGAGAAATCATGCATACGGGTACTGGCCGCATCTCCAAGATGCCCATGTATCCTATGAGCCTTTATGAGTCAAAGGAATCAACAGGCTCCATATCTTTACGTTTATTGTTTGATGACCCAGCTTACGATATTGACGGATTGCAGTCAGACATGACCGTGGAGAAACTGATTTTCGCTGCTTGCCGAGGCGGTTGGCCAGCATCACTGGACGTCACTTCGCAGGAGGCACAATTACTGATAGCAAAGGATTATGTAAATGTGATTTGCGATGAAGATATATCGAGGGTAGATGGCGTAAGAAGACAGCCAGCTTTGGCTCGACTCATCATGCGTTCTTATGCCCGGAACATCTGCACCCTCATCAAGAAATCCAAGATGTTGGCAGACATCACGGTAGAAATGGAGAAAACGTCGATGCCAACATTTGACGATTATGTTTCTGCCCTGCAACGATTGTTTGTCATAGAAGATGTGGAAGCATGGTGTCCGGCAATCCGCTCAGCCGCTGCAATCCGTTCGGGAGCCAAACGCTGCTTTGTAGATCCGTCCATAGCTGTTGCTGCTTTGGGTATGTCACCAAGAAGTCTGGAATTAGACCTTCGAACCTTTGGTTTCATATTTGAGTGTATGTGCATTCGCGACCTGAAGGTATATTCGCAAGCCTTGGGAGGTAGAGTCTCTTACTATCACGACCGCTATGACCTGGAGGCAGACATAGTGCTTCATCTTGCAGATGACCGCTATGCCTTGATAGAATGCAAGTTGGGTAGTCGGGAGATAGAAGATGGTGCCAAGCATCTCCTGCAACTACGGGATCTGATTCGTGAGAAGAACAAGACAGAGCATCAGATGCCACTCAGAGAGCCAGACCTGCTGATTGTCATGACAGGAGGCGAAATGGCTTATACCAGAGAAGACGGAGTAAAGGTTATACCTTTGGCTACATTAAAAGACTAAGTAAAAGCTAATTTTTCGATAGAAAACTAAGAAAAAGTTTGTTTTCTATCGAAAATTTGACTCTTTATCCGAAAAGTTCATTCACGCGAATTCAATAATCAAGCGCCAATACTTTTTTTCAAAATATTGGCGCTTTTTTTTGAAATTTTCCCTTCATATTATAAAGGTATAACCAAAAAGAAAGAATAAAATGGCAAATAAAATGTCTTTATGTATTATCAAATACACCTATACTCGATATGTTGAGTGAACACCTATTGTCCGCAAGCCTTCACCACGAAAAGAATAGAACTTTTCCCTCATAAAAGTTTGGTGGTATCATTTTTTTGTTGTAGCTTTGCAAATGAATTAATTCGATGACGCAATGGCAAGAAAATTATATCCTATAGGAATTCAGACATTTGAGGAAATCCGCAAGTTGGACAACCTCTATATCGACAAGACGGAATACATCTATCGTATGACACATACCGATGGAAAGTATTTCTTCTTGAGTCGCCCACGCCGTTTCGGCAAATCGCTGCTGGTTTCCACCTTCCAAAGTTATTTCGAGGGAAAGAAGGAACTGTTCAAGGGGCTTGCCATCGAGAAGCTGGAGAAGGAGTGGAATACTTATCCTGTTCTGCACTTCGACCTGAGCAAGGGTAAGCATATGGAGAAGGCGCAGCTAGAAGAGCATCTGGGCTACCTTTTGGAAGATTATGAACAAAAGTATGGTATAGAAAATCACCGTAACGGAAACAATAATCGGTTCAATGACTTGATAGAAGTGGTTTTCCAAAAGACTGGCAAGCAGGTGGTGGTGCTCATTGATGAATATGATGCTCCGCTGCTGGATGTGGCGCATGAGAAGGAAAAACTCGATGAGCTCCGTAACACAATGCGCAACTTCTATAGTCCTCTGAAGGGAAACGAGTCTATGCTTCGATTTGTCTTTATGACGGGCATCACGAAGTTTTCGCAGCTCAGCATCTGCAGCGAGCTGAACAACATCAAGAATGTGAGCATGGACGAGCCTTATGCCGGCATCTGTGGCATCACCAAGGAGGAACTGTTGACCCAGATGAGTGATGACATCGATGCTCTTGCCGAGCATCTGGAACTGAGCAGGGAGGAGACTATCCAGGAACTCAAAGACCATTATGATGGTTATCACTTCACTTGGCCATCGCCTGATGTCTTCAATCCTTACAGCTTGCTCAATTGCTTTGCTGATGGCAAGCTGAAGGCTTATTGGTTTGGATCCGGTACACCTACTTATCTGATTGAAAAAATGAGGGAGTTTCATGTGTTGCCATCGCAGTTGGGGCGAGTGAGGGCTAAGGCTTCCTCCTTTGACGCTGCAACGGAAAGAATGACTTCGCTCACTCCTCTGCTGTATCAGAGTGGCTATCTCACCATCAAGGACTACGAAAAGAAGATAGATGTTTATACGCTCGACTTTCCTAACAAGGAGATTGAGGTGGGACTGTTCGACAGTTTGTTGCCGGGCTACCTTGGATCGGGAATAGATACGGGTAGGGTTGTGATAGCTGACATTTCTTCCTATATTAATAGTGGTAAAATGGATGAAGCCCTGCAAATGCTGGCTGATTTCCAGGAAACCATTCCATATTGCGACAACACCAATTACGAGGGGCATTACCAGCAGATGTTTTATATCATCTTTGCCTTGCTTACTGACTACAATATTATTGTGGAGCAGCACACGGCTAAAGGGAGAATCGACATCACGATGGAGACTGCCGACACCATCTATGTGATGGAACTGAAATTCAATAAGAGTGCGCAAGAGGCATTAGACCAAATCAATGACAAGCATTATGCCCAAGCCTTTGCCTTGAAGAATAAGGAAATTGTAAAGGTGGGCTTGAACTTCTCTGTCAAAGATGAGGTGAATACTCTGGAATGGGTGATTTTCTGACACTGAGGGGGAGGGGGTAGCCGATGGATTACGATTGACTTTCACAAATTCTTAAACCGACCTTCCCCCTATCTCATGGGGGCAGTATCAGTTTTGAAAACGGACATTAAAGGGGGAGCATTATCACTCTATAACCCAATCTATCCAATTTTCAGGCGTAACGATGCACTTATCTTTCACCTGATAAGCAGAAAGGAAAGAGGCCGGGAACTTTGTATTGGCACGCCTAGGATTCCACTTCATTTCAAACAGGGAAAACTGACCATCACACTCCTCCAGATAATCAATCTCCTGCTGCTGACTGGTACGCCAAAAATAGCTGTTTACATATCGTCCAGCATTTTGATTGACCTTCATTCGCTCACTAATGAAGAAGTTTTCCCACAAAGCCCCCACATCCTGCCGGAGAGCAAGAGGTGCAAAGTTTTGCAAAATAGCATTACGTATTCCATTATCATAAAAGTAGAATTTCTTAGCACGTTTCAACTCCGTACGTAAGTTGCGACTAAAGCCATTCAACTTGAATATGATATAACACTTTTCGAGCAAATCAATGTACTTCTCTACCGTTTTATTATCTGTTCCTACGGTTTGCGCCAACTCATTATATGAAACTTCACTTGTAACCTGCAGTGCCAAGGCAGTAAGCAGCTTGGACAACAGGGCTGGGCGCCGAACACTTTCTAAATTCAACAAGTCCTTATACAGATAACTGTTAGACAAATTATACAGCAACTCCTTTGCATCCGTCTCATGATTCATGATATCTGGATAAGAACCATAAATAAGCCGATTCTCTAATGTTTGTTTTACACTAAGCAGTCCATGAGCCTTCATCAGTTCTCTTGTAGAAAAAGGGAAAAGATGGTACTCAAACTTGCGTCCTGTCAAAGGTTCGTTGAGCTTATTCTGCAATTCAAAAGAGGAGGAACCTGTCACCAAGAGTTGTACATCTGGGAAATTATCCGTGATTCGTTTCAAAACCATCCCGATATTCTCTACCCGTTGAGCCTCGTCTATCACAACAATAAGATTGTTGCCTATAAGCAGACGCAACTCAGAAGAATTTGCCTTTGCCAGCAACTCTCTTACTTCTGGTTCATCGCAATTCAACATAAGAGTAGGTTCATCACGATTCTCGAGCACCATTTTAAACAGCGTGCTCTTACCCACTTGTCTGGCTCCAATCACGATGATAGCCTTCCCGGAAAATATCCGGGCTTCAATTGTATCTTGTATTTGACGACGTATCATAAATATCCTTTCTTTTAAGTTATGAATCCTTCTTTCTTTCGGATGCAAAGATAAGGAAAAATAATCGTAATCCCAAAATTTATACCTATTTTTGGGATTACAATCCCAAAAAACATAGTAAATTTTGGGATTAGAGCGTTATTTCAACGTTTTTCACCGACCTTCTCCCCCTATCTCATGGGGGCAATATCAGTTTTGAAAACGGACATTCTATCCATCATATCTCCAAGAGACTGTAAATCCATGAAGTTAGCACATAAAAACGGGTACTCTATACCAAAATAAAAAAAATCTTTTAATTTACTTGGTAGTTTAGAGAAAAAAAAGTATTTTTGCTGCTGTAAATTGATGAATGTTTTTAAAAAGGAGTAAGTATGAATACATTAGCAATAAACGAGCCTCAATTGTTGGTAACAGTATCAGATCCAGCAATGCTGACAAAATTGAAGAACGCTATCAAAATGCTGAATGGCGTTAGTTCTATTTCTGTCATGAAACCAAAGAAAACAGATCTTGAACTTGCCGAAGAAGACAAGGAGAAAGGCAGAGTTACCCATTGGAATTCTGTTGATGAAATGTTTGATACTATTTTAGGAGAATAATGTATAAACTTGATACTACTAAGAGATTTGACAAAGCTTTAAAGCTTTGCAAAAAGCGCGGCTATCCCATAGAACACTCCTCATGCTAACTACAGGCACACATTCCGACGTTTTTGGTAAAACAAGAAGATAATATAAAACATAAATCCCCAACCTGTTGAAGTTTGCAGATTGGGGATTTACATTTCCTGAAACTCCATTAAAACCAAATAAGACAATGTCTCATAGGGGCAGTATCAGTTTTGAAAACGGATATTGAAGTTACTCCAGAATCTGCAAAGATAGCACCGCCCTAACTACCTATTTTTATATAGTTAGGGCGGTGCTATTGCTAAAATTCGAGACCATTTACCGCATAGAGCGGTACATTCGTAACCCAATCTTCTTGCTGATAATCATTCATGGAGATGCGATAGGCCTTCTTTGACCGGTTGTCTGCAACAAACTGGCGCAGGCTCTTTGCCTTGACATTCGTCTCGGCTTTCACCTCCAGCGGAACAATCTCATCCTCCTCATCCTGGAGCAGAAAATCAATCTCCTGAGTACTGTTGGTCTTGGCATAATAATACGGTTCATACCTGAGAACGAGCTGCTGCAAAACATACTGTTCCGTCAACGCCCCTTTAAACTCGGTAAAAATACTGTTGCCGTCCACTATTGTCGTTGCCTTGAGATTAAACATCGCACCTAGAAGCCCGACATCCAGGACGAAAATCTTGAAGGCTGCCCGGTCTTCATAACTGGCAAGTGGCAGTCGGGGAGCTTTCACATTATATACCTTATATATCAGTCCGGCATCCAGCAGCCACTGCAAGGCCAACTCATACTCCCGGGCTCTTGCCCCCTCGCGCACCACTCCATAGATAAACTTCCTGTTCTCTTTACTCAACTGGGCTGGCAAGGATTTCCACAAATCAGTAATACGGGGAATAATCTCTGATGGAGCATGCTTCGACATATCTCTCTGATAACAGCTCAGAATATCCTTCTGTATGGCTCTCACCTCTTTCCAATCACGATTCTGGCTAAAGCTCAATACGGCTTCAGGCATGCCTCCCACATAGTAATAATACTTCAAGAGTTCCTGAAACTTGGGAGCAAACATCGTTATCATATTCCAATCCTTCGTCAGTAGCAGCTGCGCCAGATTCTTCTCCCCCATAGCCATCACGAACTCGATAAAGTTCATTGGATAGAGAGAGAGAAATTCCACCTTACCCACAGGAAAAGACTCCCCCTGATGCAGTTCGAGACCCAGAAGAGAACCAGCCGCTATGACATGATAACCCGGTGCATTCTCTGCAAAATATTTCAGGGAAGTAACAGCATGAGGAGCAGCCTGAATCTCATCCAGGAATATCAGCGTTTCGC
Organism: Prevotella sp. SGI.167; assembly: GCF_050313615.1. Classification (NCBI taxonomy): domain Bacteria; kingdom Pseudomonadati; phylum Bacteroidota; class Bacteroidia; order Bacteroidales; family Prevotellaceae; genus Prevotella; species Prevotella sp. SGI.167. The sequence continues at coordinate 37,096 of NZ_JBNPLT010000025.1, forward strand.
CCTCTGTGCAGGTTACATTCGTTGCAGCCCCAATAGCTGTAAGAATTCTAGGAATACTGAAGTCCTGTTCAAAGAGATTCTGCAGGATCTTCATCTCTTCAAAGTTCACATACGCCAGCTGCTTGTAATTCTGGCGGGCAAACTCCTTCACCAGCCAAGTCTTTCCCACCTGTCTGGCACCCTCAATAATAAGAGGTTTCCGATATTGTTTATTCTTCCATTTCAGAAGTTCATCGATAGCTAATCTTTCCATAATCCATATCTTTAAATCACATTTTATGAGGGAATAATTACTCTTCCGCCCACATTTTATGAGGGAATAACGCTGCAAATATACACATTTTATGAGGGAATCCTGCCACAAATTTTATAAAGGAGCGCCCACTTTTTAACTGATTTTAAAGGATGATATCCCTATCACATCCTGAGCAGTTTGTCCCACAAATAAAGAAAGAGTTAACCCCCTACCTGAATGGTCCTGGATCGCGCAAAACCATCAAAGAAGCATTCCAATACTTTCTAGGCAAGAACGACAAGATTGCTACTTGTATCGGATATCTTCTTTGCCAAAGTGGCAGAGACCCGAAAGAATGGTATGAAATCATCAAACAACTTCCAGCTCCGAAAAAGTTTTATTATCAAGACGAAGATTGTCTGGATGACGAAGAAACCATCTATGGAGGATGCTTACATGATGTCATTCTTTTTTCCGATGGCAGAGTAGTCATTCTCAATATACAGGAAGCTGATATTGACAATTATGATAACTTGGCCTCGCTAACTTCAAGAATGCCAGAATTTGTCAATGATTTCTATAATAATAACAAGCAAGCATTCCTTTACGCCCCTTCAGGAAAATGTATGTTTGGTTACTTCAAAGAAAAAGGAACAGAAATCTATGCCAATATGAGACCAGACTGTTCAGTTTTTGAGCGTCCTGCAAGAGACAACAGATTATATCAGTATAAAGACCACTTACAATACGAATTGGTTGCTGGTATAAACCTCGACTTCAACACAGGTGTTTTCAAGCCTACATATTATGGATATGATACCCCAGATGAAGCCATTAAAGCCAAGGGACAAAAGAAAGCGGAAGCTATCAAGAAATATAATGATACACTAACAAAAATATTACAAGCACAAAAGACTGCATTAATCAAGAAATATGGAGAAAAAGCTTACAATTATATCAAACAAGGTAAGATATATGTAGGAATGCCAGCAGGTATCCTTACGGAATACAAAGAAATTCAAGCCGATGGAACTGCTGTTCAGTTGTTCACTTTCAAGGGAACATTCCGTAACAATGCAGGAGTTTACAGTTTGTATGAGCCAAGTGGAATTTTCCAACTATTTAGAGAACTTGGAGTGAATCTTAACTATAATAAAATCTATGTAAGAAACAGAAAAGTTACAGGATGGAGATAATACATTTTTCTATGAAAGCAAAAAGTATCATAACTATAGCATTGATGGCAGTCCTAGGACTGTCATCATGCGACTCTAACAAGAGTACGGTCGAAGATTTGACCAACCAGTTTATCGCAGCCGTCAAAGACGGTGACAAAGCGACAGCATATGACATTTATCCAGCAGCAAAGCTGTATGGTGACTTATCATTACCTGACAGTATCGAGAAAGGTGATCTCGACATTCAGAAGAATGAGAAGGACAGCAGCTATATAGTCAGCATCAAGAACACAAGAATGTCAAAGATAATTTTCAAGCCAACAGACAACAAGACTTTTAAGATTATCAATACATTCTCTGTCCTCAAACTCGACTCTGTAAGTAACGAACTTGCTCTGAAAACTGGAGTACCAATCAAGAAGATGCCCGACTTGGAACTTGGCAAACTGATGCTTGAAAGTAGCGACTTTATAAGCTATCTTATCAATAAGTACTCCAACAACATGTCGCTCTCACTTATTAAAGAAACAGGAAGCTATGGTTGGAGACGTGATGCCACTGGACTTCATTGCCAAATTGATCAACCTATCCGAAATACAGGATCAGAAATGGTAAAGGGTTCAGATTACTCAGTTGAAATCACTATCATGCAATCTTCAACTGGTGTTATAAAAGCAAAGAAAGTACATCAAGGAGTAGATTTGGCCTCTGGAGAAAGTACTATTTTTTCAGATGACATACCTGAGCTATACAACTATGCATATAATAAAGATATAAGTTGTAATACTAATATTATCGTCAAAGATCAGGATACAGTCAAAGAGAGTTTACTCAAAAAGATTGACTATAATGGTCAGGAATACGAGGAGTTTCTGAAAGCCAAGAAGGAAGGAAAGTTCAATGCAGCAGATATCACTGACGATGATGGTTCTCCACAAGATGAGCCAGATCCAAATTACAAAGAACCATCTGAAGACATTCCTACAGAGATACCTAGCGATGTTGTAGTCGATACAGTACCAAGAAATAGATAAAAAGGTAACTATAAATTCAGAAACAACCCTCATCTGATACACTTTCAGATGGGGGTGTTTTTTAAAAGCACAATCACTCAACAACCCGCCATCAGAAATCACAGATTACCTCCCTAATGAGCCGCCTACAGCCGAATGTCCCTTCTGCCATATCGACTCCGTAATAGGTGATGCCTTCAGCTTCCCTATCACCAAGGATTTCTTGAAGAAAATGAAGAAGAGATAGTTCTAGGCGATTTTTCAACGTTTTCATCTATCTTCCTCCCCTATCTCATGGGGGCAGTTTCTTCTCGAGTATCTGAGCAGTTCCGAATTAGTTGAAGAAGGTTATGCCACTTGGCTGTTCCAAAGTAGTGCGCTAGAAGGACCTAGTAAAAAACATGGTATCATCAGTATCAAACCTCTCGGCAATTCCTGGTATCAATATACATTTTACGACAGGGGTAACAAGGCTGAAAACAAAGTAAAGGTCATCATAGATGGAACAACCATCAAATTCGGCAAGGTGGAACAACTTACCAAATTCTAATGGATGACATCATTTAAATAATCAAGCGAGGGTGTGTCATAAGTTTATGATTCACCCTATTCTTGTTGTTGGAAAAGATAGGATATGTTGTTGGAAAAGATAGGATATGTTGTTGAGATAGTTAGTATCTTCGGTCGCACAACAGCTGTTGTGCGCTTGCATAACAGCTGATATGCGCATGCACAACACCTGTTGTGCATGCGGTGGTCAACTGTTATGCACCAACTATTATTCAGACTTATGACACACCCTCGGTTTTTTGAAATTTTCCCTTCATATTACTATATTATAAAGGTATAACCAAAAAGAAAGAATAAAATGTCTTTATGTATCATCAAATACACCTATACTCGATATGTAGGGGTGGATATCGAAAAATATACTCGGGGACTATTCGAGTATGTGAAGGAAGAGTTTGGGGAGTTTCAACCACAAATGTCAGAGCCTGGAACTATACCTGATATGCCAGACTATCTGGACATCGTGCTCTGCAAAAAGGACGGAAGCATCTTCTACGAAATGGATATCCAAAGACGTGCCATCAACATCCCGCTCGACTTTCAGCTGGAAGGATTGGTCCTGGAAATCAATATCACCAACTGCGATGGTACAAAATACAAGAAGACACACCAATTCTTAAAATAAACATCCTATGACATACGAAGAATTCAAGCAATTGGCTGAACATCCACAGCATCGGGATGTTCCTGCCATCTTCAAGCTCGAAGTATTAGAAACAGAAGAGCTGGAGGAGAAAAAGCGTTCACATTATCCGAAATACAAGGTGAACACCTATTGTCCGCAAGCCTTCACCACAACTTTGGAGGAGGCAGAGAGACTGATGCACCAGGATGTCCTTTACCGCAAAAAGATGAAGGAGGAAGACGACTATCCGCTGGATACCTTCTGCTATTATATCTCGGAGATTCCGATGGGAATGTTGCACTACGACCGCGAATGTCTTTCTGAAAGAGTGTATGACGGTGAGGGAAAACTGATCGAATACCACGACCATGTTCCGTCGCTGTATGTCTTCGCCCCTCACTATCATGTGCCGCTCTATCTTCAGAGACGATTCAAGGGTTATCTGGAAAAGGCTGAGAAAAAGCAGAAAGAAGAGGAAGAGAAAGACAGGATCTTCCGCCAGGCTCACGATTGCAGCTTCAGCAACAAGGAACAAATAGAAAAATCTGAAAAGTGCGGCTGTTTTTTCTGCGGCGAAATCTTCTCGCCATCCGAAATCACGGATTACCTCCCTGATGAGCCGCCTACAGCCGAATGTCCCTTCTGTTATACCGACTCCGTAATAGGTGAAGCCTCCGGCTTCCCTATCACCAAGGATTTCTTGAAGAAAATGAAGAAGAGATGGTTCTAGGCGATTTTTCAACGTTTTTCACCGACCTGCCCCCTATCTCATGGGGGCAGTATCAGTTTTGAAAACGGACATTAAAATACCATTTATCCAAAGAGATCATTCATCCTTACCTCACTATTCACCAATCCACTATGCATATTCTGCTTCACCCCATAAGTCGTGATGAAAGTATGCAGCAATGCCTTCTTCGTCTTGGTCGCCACAGAGAAGGAAGACATCCTGTCACGCAGCCGCTGCTCATAGCTGGCATCTATCACAAACTCATCCTTGGCATATTTCATCTCACAGATATTGATAGCTCCATCAGCACGGTCTATCAGCATATCTATCTGACCTCCTCGCCATTCTGCACCAGTAGAATCTACAAAAGGACGGCAGGACCAGGAATAAACATTCGCCAAAACACCAGAAATACCCAATGCCTTCTTGATCTGTGGGATATGATGTAGGCATACCTGTTCGAAAGCATAACCGCTCCAGGCTGTTCTACTTCCCGAATTGCGCATGTTACTCCAGAAGTTCTTATCCTGCCCACTGTTATTTGCTACAAAACGGGTATAGAACAATGAGTATAAGTCAGTTAACTGATATAGGGCATCCCTTTCACTCTTTCCTATGGTAGCATATTTCCTGATAAAATCGCATTTTTTCAGATTCTCCAGGATTTCTGATAACTGTCCACCACCTTTCAGTTTCAACTCATCCATCAATTCCTTACGGGTCATCCCCTTCATTTTTTCAGAAAGCACCTCTACTATCTTGCGATAATGCTTGGAGTCATTAAAGAGGGAACGGAAGAGGAAATCGAATTCTCCACGTAATGGCGAATCCTGCGAGAAAAACAGTCTGTCGATGCACACATCTAACGGCACACCACGCTCCAGCATATCAAGATAATAAGGAATACCACCCAATATCATATACACATCCAATACCTGCTGGCGGGTAAGAGCAAGGCCTTTCAATTCGTTTAAGAACAGCTCTGTCTCGCCCAGAGAGAATGGAGCCAGATAGATCTGCCGGGTAACGCGACCATACAATCCGCCCTTATCGCCTATAAACTTAGCCAACATCCACGTGGTGGAAGAGCCACAGACGATAAGTTTCAGTTGAGGGACCATAGAAGCCCATGAATTCCAGAAATAACTGAAAGCTGCGATAAAATTGCTTTTGGGCGTATCCATCCAAGGCAACTCATCAAAGAACAGAACAATCGGTTCCTGCTGAGATAAGCCCGACAGATATTCACGCAAAGCAGCAAAAGCCTCAAACCAGGTTTTCAGCTTGGGCACGGTCTGCTTAGCATACTGCGCCAACGCCATCCGAAACTGCTCCAGCTGTACCGCACGGCTCACTTCATACATACCAATAAAGGAAAAGGCAAACTGGTCGTTGAACATTTTTCGAACCAGAAAAGTCTTTCCTACGCGCCTACGACCATAGACAGCTATCAGTTCTGCCTTGTTGCTTTTACAACGTTCCAGAATGAGTTTCTGCTCATATTCACGTCCTATTATTCCGTTTGCATCCATAACTTTCTGATTTTATTTCATTTATACTAAATTTTATCGGTGCAAAGATAAACAAAAAAAATGAAATCTGCAAGGATAGTACCGCCCTAACTACCTTTTTTAACATAGTTAGGGCGCACCTATAAACGATAACACCGCCCTAACTACCTATTTTTATATAGTTAGGGCGGTGCTATCTACAAATATTACTTCTTTTCTTCCAGATGCTTCTTCACGGCATCCTCGATATCAGCCTTGTAATTCAAGCCGTAGAGGCGGTAGAGATCCTGCATGTGGAGCATTCTTGGGAAGAAGTTCTCCAGGTTGCGCTTATCCTTGGCAGTCCACTGAACCTCAGAAAGGGCGGCAAGTCTTGGCAACAACTCCCACTCCATCTTCTTGGCATCCTTTACCCACTCGGTCCAGATACAACCCTCGGCACCGATGATGTTCTTCTGCTCGGTAGGAGTCAGCTTATCAGAGCAAGGATCCAGATCATATACTCGCTGGATGCTAGGAATACCCTCTATCTTGTTGATGCGAGGATTGCTGAAATAGAAATTGCTGATAGGAGCTACGATGGTAGGATGACCTTCACGGGCAGAACGGATGCTGGCATTCACACTGGTCCAACCGCAAACGGTGATGTCCTTGGATGGAGTTCCTTCCAGAATTTCATCCCAACCCATCATCTTTCTGCCACGGTTTCTGATCTGCTTCTCTATCTCACCCATAAACCAGGTCTGGAGCTGCTCCTCCTTGCTGTGCTTAGGAAGTTCCTGGATGCCGAGATCTGCAATCTTCTTCTGACAGTTCCCGCAAACCTTCCAGCGGTTCTTAGGGCACTCATCACCACCAATGTGAATATACTCTGATGGGAAAATATCCATGATTTCATCCATCACGTCCTTGGCAAACTGAAGAGTCTGAGCCTTGCCGGCACACAACACATCCTCGAAAACACCAAAACGGGTAGCTACCTCGTAAGGACCACCGGTACAGCCCAACTCAGGATAAGATGCCAGGGCTGCCAGCATGTGACCCGGCATATCCACCTCCGGAATCACGGTGATGTATCTGTCGGCAGCATACTTCACGATTTCGCGAGCTTCCTCCTGGGTATAATATCCCGAAACAGGAACGCCATCAAACTCGTTCTTGTTGGTTGGCAGGATGGTTTCCTTGCGCTTGGAACCAATCTGGGTAAGCATCGGATACTTCTTGATTTCAAGACGCCAGCCCTGATCCTCGGTAAGATGCCAGTGGAAATAATTGATGTTGTGCATCGCAAAGACATCAATCAACTTCTTGAGATAAGGTACGCTGAAATAATGACGGCCCACATCGATCATGAACGCACGATAAGCAAAACGGGGAGCATCGGTAACCTCGGCAGCAGGAAGAGAAACGCTCTTCACGTTCCGGGTGATAGGCAATGCCTTCATCACACTCTGGATGCCATAGAAGATACCTACATGAGAGGTGGCTGAAATGGTGATGCCATTCTTGTTGACCACCAGAGAATAAGCCTCAGACTGGGTATCGCCAGCATTCAGCGCCAGACGGATCTGACCCTTCGCCTGCTTGTCGGTAGTCTTTACCCCGATACCGGTTACCTCCTTGATATGAGATGCCAGGAACCCGGCGTCCTTCTTCTGCTTCTCATCTCCAGCAGCATAATAGATTGTAGTTTTGGCTGTGATGCGGAAAGGAGCACTGCTCATCTCCTTGACTTGCTGAGGCAATGGAACAATCTGCCAACTGCCCATGTTCACATCCTTGGCTGATAATGAAAGGCTAGCCAAAAAAGCCATAGTTAGAATGATTCTTCGTATCATAATTTTGAATGAATAGGTTTTAAATCACTGCAAAATTACGATTTTATACCGAAAGTACGGCATAATTTGAAGAAAAGCATCCTTCACTATGGCTTTTTTAACCTATTTTGGGTCTGGAAACTGCCAGATGGCGGTTTCTAGAAGAGATTCACGATGCGGTCGATGTCAACCGAAAGTCCCACAGAGAAGGTGCGACCGGTGGTCATTGCCGAACTCCAATAATACTTCTCTGGTGTATAATCGAAGAGATTATCTACCGTGAAGTTCAAATTGACGGCATCCAGGAATCGCTGTTGAAGCGTGAACTTCCACAACTGATAACTGCTGTCATGCTTCTCGATGTTCGTATCAGGAGAGGACAGGTATCTGCCTGACAGAGCGGCATTGATGCGATAGAACGAACAGAGCTGACGATCGTAGTCGAGACGCCAGGTTGCAGAATGCGGACGAGGCTGGGAGAACTGGGAATCTACGCTTCTGCCACCTACATGGAGATAACTGTAGTCGAGTTTCACACCTAGACCCATATCCGAACGGTACTGGGCACTGAAGTCGATGCCGCTCACCTCTACTCCATCCTCATTGCAATAACGGGAAGCCACATCCGGCTGACCGGTTCCCGGGGTATAATCGGCATAATCCTCGGTAGTGATGCGCTTATCATACTTATTATAATAGCCCATCAGGGTAAGACTATACTGACCGGTCACGAAGCCTGCATTCTTCACCCTTCCGGTATGCTCCAGCGCCAGGTTGAAGTTGTCGCTCTTCTCCGGCTTCAAATCCGGATTGCCATAAATCATCTGCATGCCCGCCATATCAAAGTTCATATACATCTCCTTGAGGGTTGGGGCACGGAATCCGCCGGCATAGTTGGCACGGATGGAAAAGCCCTTCCACTTGGTCATCAGAGCCAGACGACTGGTGGTGGCATGCTGGCTGGATGCAGAGAAGTAATCATGACGAAGGCTAGCCACGATGTTCAACCACTGCAAAGGATTGTAATCGAACTGGGCGAAGGCATCGTATGAGTTCTGAGTCTTGGAACCATTGTTGGCAAACTGATAGGTGGTGAGATAATCGTTCAGGAAATCAGCACCTGCCGTCAATGTGTTCTTGCCGAAGATATGGGAATAGAGGGCACGGACGATGTTCTGACGATTGGTATAATCGTGGTCGTGAGTGCGCTCACTGTTCACGAATCGGGTCTTGTCATACTGGTCGAAGCCGTATGAAATCTCCAGGTTATCATTCTCCGAGAGATTCATCACCGTCTTCAGTCCGGCAGAATAATCCTTATAGTGGTCATCGTAGTTGCTGCGATTGCTGATACGGGCGAAATAGCCGCCACGACCTATCAGCTTCACCTTGTCAGAGAGCTTGTAGGTAAGCCGCTCCTTCACATTGAAGGTCTCTCCACCATAGATATGAAGGATGTTGGATTCTGTATCGAAAGGACTGGTAAGCTGAACCTCATCTGATGTGGTGCGCTGGATGCTGGTCTGCGAATTCCATTTTCCGGCATTGAAGCTGAAGCTTCCACCGTGGCGCCACTCCTTGTTGAAGTCGTTGTAGCGGGTGTTGACATTGGCAGTCCAAGGCTCGCTGTTTTCACGGGAAATGATATTGATGACTCCGGCTACGGCACTGGCACCATAGAGCGCCGAAGCAGCACCCTTTACAATCTCGATACGTCCCACATTATCCAGATTCAATCTGCTGTAATCTACGTTATCCATGGTTTCACCAGCCAATCGCTCACCATCTACGAGGAAGAGCACGGCGTTTCCACCGAAACCATTCATGTTGAGAGAAGTCTCCTGATTCATGGCATAGCCGAATTCCAGACCCGGCATCTGCTCGGTGAGGAGGTCCTGGATATTGGTAGCATCGGCAATCTTGATATCATTGGCGGTAATCAGACGGGTTACCATAGGAGCATCCTTCAAAGCCTTCGGAGTTCGGGTTGCGGTAACTACCACCTGATCGAGGGCTGTAGCATCCGGTTGAAGACGAAGGACATGCTGCTCACCTTTTCTCTCATCCGCTTTCAGTACGAAAGTCTGAGTCTGATAGCCCACAAAGCTCACCTTCACTCTCACCGCTCCCTCCTTGCTGTAAGGAATGCGGAAATATCCGTCTTCATCAGTGGTTACTCCTCCCTTGGCATTCACCATCTGGACGGTGGCACCCACCAGAGGTGCGCCCGAATCATCGAGCACTCTACCCACGATATCTCCCTGGGTTTCAGCTTTCAGATTCAGGCACAATCCGCAAAGGATCAGGAATAGTGCGAATATCTTTTGTTTCATCGAATTATATCAAAGTTTATCCTGAAACAATCCCTTTATTTTGTACAAACAAACTTAGCAATCATCGGCATAGGCATCTTGCCATACTGTATTGAGTAGTTGACAGTCAGCGTTTTGTCCTTCAAAGTACCCTGCAAGGTTACAGTATAGTTCTTCTCAGCACCATTCACGGTAACAGTACCAGCATAGTTTTCCTGAGCGAATGCATAAGCACCATTTGAACCAGAAACCTTTACTGCAGGAACCTCTAGAGCAGGAAGAGCCATCATGCCCTCGCCGCAAGCAGGCAATGTAACCTTGACGGTAGCATCATCAATAGCCTCAATCTTCAAAGTAACATTATCGTATGTAGAAGCCTCGCCCATTACGGTCATATCCAGAGAGCTGGTGTATGAACCGGCAATCTCCTTGGCAGCTGCCACAGTATCATTATCATCATCACTGCTGCAAGAGTTGAATGCTACACACATAGAAACCAAAGCCAACATCATGGCCATCATTGTCTTAAACTTTTTCATTTTCTTATTTTTCTTTTAGTTACAATATTATTTATTCAAGTTCAGAAGTTAAAGGAGTTATCGCTCCCTACGGTCGCTGAGGAGTTAAGACAATAGTCTTTTTGGCGTAGTTTTTAAGCAGCAAGACATACGCCTTAACTCCTTTAACTTCCTGATATACGGAAATTCAATTATTTATCTTCCGGAACATAGATGATTTCGCCATTCTCCAGCTGGTAAGCGATGCCCACCTTCTTTCCTTTGTTGCCAGATTTCTGGCTCTGGTCTTCAGAAGGAGTATAGCGATTGATCTTCTGTCCATCCTTGGTAATGATTTCCATATTCTCCTTGCCAGGGTTCTTCACCATCGTGAAGTTATCCTTGCTGAACATTTCCGTCATATTATAGCGCGAAACGAGGGCTACCATCAGGGCAAGGGCAAACACCATCGCCACATCGAAGAGGTTGCTCACTACGCTCATCGGATCATCATCCTCGCCATCATGTGCAAGCCTATTTCTGCGTCTCTGTCTCATAAATTATATGTCTTTAGTTTTTTACCTTTAAAAGCCTTTTTTACCTTTTTACTTTTTTACCTTTTTACCTTTAAAAGCCTTTTTGCTTTTCCTCCAAAAGGTCTGCCATAAATTCGAGGTTGCTCATATCCTCTGTGTACCAGCGGTTCTTGGTCTGCTTGGTTACGAAACCGATGGCTGCAGAAAACAATCCCACTACGGTGGTAGCGAAAGCCACCTGCATATTGTAAGCCATCGAAGCAATATCGCCGGTAGAAAGACCTACCAGGGCTGGACCCATCGGAATCAAGGTACCCATCAAACCGAGCATCGGACCCATCTTCAGGAGTGTAGAAGGAAGAGAAAGATCCTTCTCAACAAACTGGGCATACTGGTCGAGGATGCGGTTCACCTGCGCCTTGCTCTGACGGTTGTCCACGAGTTTCTTCATATAGGAAACGATGACAGCCTGCTTGTTCTTCGGCAAGCGATCGCCCAAGGTATCGATGTTATCGAGCGTCAGGGTGTTCATCTGTTCACGAATCTCCGCACCCGACTTGCGCTTTACAAGATACTGTCCGAAGAAACCTCCGAGGAGCAGCAAGGCTCTGAGGAAGAAGAAAATCAACAAAATAATCACAGGAACCAGCATGCCTGTGGAAATCCAAAACAATACGTCTGATATGTAATTCATTATACTCTATATTTTTTAATTTGATAATTGTAAACTGCCCATCCGATAGCCATTCCTACGATGACGATGGCGATGACGCCGAGAAGCGAGAGGGCATCGAAACTATTGAAGCCTGCCACGGCAGTCCTGCCATTCACCGTACCGATGATGCCCATCAATCCGAGCAGCACCTCTACCAGAAAAAGCAGTTCCAAGCGGATTGGTCGCTCCGGCAAGAGCCATCTCAAACCATAGGTGAATACCGGAGTCAAGACCAGCAGCACTACCGCAAGCACCCATGCTACTACCTGGAACGATACGCCGGGAAGCAGGAAGATGGTCATCACCAGAACACTGAACAGCACAGGGAAAACCAGCAACCCCGGGAAATACTTCAGGAAGATGAAGAACACCCATTTGCGGCGGCTCACATGTTCTGAAGTCTTCAGATCTACGTGGTGCACACAGAAAAGCATCGTGAGTGCCACGTCGATACTCAGCAGCACCGCCATATCGAGCATCAGCTTCTGGTCAGCTATCCAAGCCGCAATCTGCGTCTTCGACTGCTCGATGGCGAATGGCCAGGTCATTCCCACGAAGAAAGCTACGAGCACCGAGATGATCATAATCTCCTTCACTCCGTGGAAGGTCTGCTTCAGCACAAAACTGAAGCAAACCAATATCATCATTACTAAAACTAATGTCTCCATTTTTGAAAGTGAAGAACGAAGAGTGAAGAGTGAAAAATCATATAGTCCTTTTGGCTATATTGTTATTCTTCATCACTCATAATTCTTCACCTATTTTTATTTATAAATACTATTGAATTCTTCACTCTTCGTTCTTCACTCTTCACTCTGACTCCGTCTGCGGCGAATGAGGATAGCCAACATCACGAATGCTACGATGACAATGACACCTACTACGATGCTGCTCACCACAGTGGTGGTCTTCTGAGCCTCCTCATTCAGCGTCTCCTTCTTCATCACCATACCCTTGTCGCTGCTGTTCTTCGCAGCCTCAGCATCACGAATCTGCTCTACATTCTGCTGATATTCCTTGGCAGAAGCAGCATCGGTCTTGCTGGCGATATAGTTGCGCAGCTTGGCATTGTCGCAGACGAAACCGGAGCATGAAGGCTTATACTTGTTCACGGTCTCGGTATGAAGCTTGGCAATGTCCTTGAGCTGCTGAGGAGTAGCCTTCCACATTCCCTTGCGGGCACTCTCCATCATCACGGCGGTCATCTCCATCAGCGCTGCCGGATTCTGCTTGTCGAAGAACTCCTTGGTTCCGAGATGGTACTTGTCCTTGACATATACATTATATATCTCGTCCCACATCTCCTTGTCGATTGCCTTTGGCTTCATCACATTCCAGCCGTAGGTATTGGTTACGATTTCGGCGAATGTGCTGGCGCTGCTGGCTCCACCCTTCATCTTCTCCTTGATATAGGCAGGATTGAAGATGGTGGTTCTGCCCTCGATACCGATAGCCTCCTTCACCTCCTGCATTCTCATATTGCTATGGTTGCGATAGTCGGCGAGATAAGCATCCGGATCCTTACCGGTCACGTTGCGCACAGCAAGGTTCATACCTCCCATAAACTCATATACGTGGTCGAGACTCAAGGCACCCCAGGTATTACTCTGTCGTGGCTGAACTACCACATCGGTACGGGTCAGCGCTGCCTCGAAAGCAGCCTTGCGAACGGTCTCCCAGTTCTTCTCATCACCATAGTAGGCACCCATATTGTTCAGATAGACCTCGGCAATCTGACTCTCCTTATCCCAGCGATCGCCTGCGGTTACCATCTCCTGGATACCGGTACCATAGTTGCCGTTTACGCCACCAAAGACACGATACATACTCACCTCACGTGCCTCCTTTGGCGACATGCCTTTCTCTACGAGCACTCTTTCGGATTCGGTAACACCGGCTTTCACCAGGTTGTCGTACTTATCACCCTTGGCATTTGCCGCCATCTCTATCGCCTTGTTGATGAGGAAGAGACGGGATGCTGCCAGGTCACGGAGCTGACCGGAAGTCTGAACCACGACATCGATGCGAGGACGGCCCAACTGCTTGGATGGGATGAGACGCAGATCGGTAACACGACCGAAAGCATCTCTTACCGGTTCTACACCGAGCATATAGAGAATCTGGGCGATGGTAGCACCCTCTGTTTCGATAAACTCGCTACTCCAGAGCGTGTAGCTCACCTTACGAGGATATTCACCCTTATGTCGCTCGCAATACATCTTGATGGTATTGTCGCAAAGTTCCTTCGCCTTCTCCCAGGCATCCTCCGAAGGTGTATTCTCCACATTGATGGAGAAGAGGTTTCTACCGGTAGGCAGAGTGTTCGGATTCACAATCAGATCACCACCTGGAGATGGGGCGGTAAAGCCGCCATTCAGGGCATTCATCAGAGAAGACATCTCGTTGAGCGGACTCTGACGGAGCGCCTCCGAATACTTGCCCACATTCTGCAAGGCATGCTCTATGGTAGTGATAGCCTGAGCCAGATGAATCTGCTGACGGGTATATTTAGGTGCTTTCGACATCATCATACCCTTATCTTTAGAAGATTTCTGAGAAGCCTTGCCGGCTTTCGCCATCTTCGCCTTTTTCAAATCCTCCTGATACCATTTCTGTCCCTTCTTGATAGCTTCCATCATCTTGTCAGGGAAGCGACCGGTCTGTTCCATCTTCTCAAAAGCCTCACGACTCATCTGCGGAATCTTCTTCTTATGAGAAACCTTGGCAGCACGGAGTTCGCTTACCGTACGGTGGTCCACCCTCTTCGGCTTCGCCTCCTTCGCTCCACCCATCTGGTCTGCCATCTGCATCATCATCTGGATAGGATCCGGAGCAGCCTGCATCGCTTCAACCTTGCGAGCCATCTGGAGTTCGGCAGGAGTGATTCCTACATAACGGCAGATGTATTCATCAGAAACCGAGGCAGAACCCAGAAGCTGAGTCACGGTATTGCGTGCCTTGCTCAGATAGAGACGGTCGAAAAGCTGCTTGTGCTTCTCCACACCCTCCTGGGCACGACCTTTCAGCTTATCTACTGCCAGCATTCCGTAGGCAATAGGATCTGTAGCCATCGCATAGACACTGGTGCGGACATCATCATTATCGTATGGCACACCGAGAGTATAGAGCTTGCCGGTAATCTTCTCGTTTGCCAACTCTTCTGCATAGTTCTCTACTCTCGCAAATTCATCTGCAGAATAAGGCTTGTTCATCTGCTTGGCATCGAGCCCCAGTTCACGGGCGATTCCCATCTTCACGGTAAGCGCCTTCACCTTGAGCGACTGTTCGGCAGATGCCTTCTTTTCGTAAGACTGGATGGCATCACTCAACTGCTTATAGGTCTGTCGCAACTCGCTCTCCTTGAAAGGAGGAGTGAGATAGCTCTGGGTCTGGGCATAGGTGCGGCGCTTGGCAATCATTGCCTCGCCCACATTGCCGATGGTATATATATAAAGATGTGGAACCACACCAATCAATCGGTCACTCCAGTCGTTGCTGCCGAGTGCCACCTGCTTTCTCGGGGTATATTCCAGCGAACCGTGGGTTCCGAAATGGATGAGTGCATCGGCACTGAAACCATAACGTGCCCAGAGATAAGAGGCAACATAGGTGTAAGGAGGTGCCTGGTCGGTGCCATGCACAATCTTGAAGGAGTCGCCTCCCACACCTGCCATCACCTGTGGAAGCAATGCTACATTACCGAACTGCAGTCTTGCCACTGCCAACTTACCGTCATCGGTAGCCATATATTTGCCAGGGAAGGAACCATAGAGCTGGTTCATCTCCTTGATCATCTTCTTAGACAAAGCCTTCTGGGTCCATCCGGCAAACTGCTGGGCGGTAACCAGGGCAGGATGTCCCGACTGGAGGAATTGGGTATAGGCACCCTCGGCATAGGTTCCGAAGACAGCACCCTGAGCCTGAATCATCTTTGCCAGTTCCTGAGGATTGGCTGGCAACTTGCCTACATTGTATCCTTCATTCTTCAAGCGAACCAGGAGATTGTAGAGCGATGGAACCACTTCCATTCCCGAAGCGGTGAGAGCATTCTGACCGGGACCCTTGAAGTAGAAGATGGCGATGCGCTTGTTGCTATTCTTCTTGTTCTTCAGATTCACATAGCCCTGCACGCTCTCTACGAAACTCTCCATTCTGTCTGGGATGCCGTAAACCTCCTGCAAGCCCTCCTTGTTGATGCGCTGTCCGAAAACTACGTATGGACGGATAGCACCATCAATCTCCGGAGTCACGATGCTCTGCGACATGAAGCCGCCGTTCATTCCCTGCTTGTCGTTCTCCCAATCGGTGGTCAAGCGGTTGATATTAAGAGGTGAGAACAGAGGAATATTCTTCTGCTTCAGGAACTCAACGAAGTAATCGCCCAGTCTGCCATGCGCCATATTCACTACGGCATTCGCCTGGATGCTGTCGGCATGATGACCGGCGATAAAGCTCTGAAGCTTATTGATGCGATACACCATGAATCCCTTCTTTTCGAAAGCTTTTTCCATATCAGGAGCCGCACCCATAAAACCAGTAAGCATGATGGTAGGAGCACCTTCTTTATATAAACCGTTCTTTGCCAGGAAGGCGTTGTACTCGCGGATGCTGTTGAAGCCCAGTTCATCGCCCTTTTCATCCTTCGGGTCGAAATGAGTCAGGAGATAGTCTGGTCGCTCATTTACACGTTCCGGCTCTGGAGCCATGAACTTCTTTCCGTCGATAAACTTACGGATATAAGCGAGCATACTCTGATAGTTCTTCTTACCGCCGTTCTCGATGTACTGCATCAGATAATCGGCATCGAAGTTATCTACTGATACGATATTGTTGGCTGGGTTGGTAGCAGCATGAGTCAGGGTTGGCACCTTGTCGGAAGCCTCTTCCAACTGCTTACGCTGGTTCTCGTCGATTCGGAGACCCATACCATTCACGATAATCATATCGTAATCATCCAGATGCTCGAAATCATCGGTCGTAATCTCACTCAGTTTGATCATCGCATTGTCGTTGGCATACGAAATCTGTCCCAGCGCAATAGCCTGATAGTTGAGGAAAGCGATGCGGGTAGTACCCACCCAGGCAGAGTAAGCCTTCGCCAAACCTCCCAGAACGATCACAGCCAATAAGGCCAGGAAGATGTGTTTCTTTTTAATCTTTCTGATTTTTCCTAATCCTTTTCTCATATCTATTCCTTTTTTCATATCTATTCCTTTTTTCGGGCTGCAAAGGTAGGGGTTATTTAGAAATTGCACAATACCGAGAAATTGTGATTTTCACATTTTTTATACTTAGAAGTTGGTATCAGATTGA